>WRKA01000151.1 GCA_009778265.1 Methanomassiliicoccaceae archaeon
AGAGTAACGTGGTCCGATGTCGGCGGACTCGAAGATGTGAAACGGGAGATAAAAGAGGCGTTCATCCCTTCGGAGGATCCCAAAGCGTTCGAAAGGCTCGGGATCAGGGCTGCGAAAGGGGTGCTGTTCTACGGTCCCCCGGGCACCGGGAAAACGCTGATCGCGAAAGCGGTGGCCAACGAATCCGGAGCGAACTTCATATGCATCAACGGCCCGGAGATCGCCAGCAAGTGGCTCGGAGAGAGCGAAAAAGCGATAAGACAGATTTTCAAGCGCGCTAAACAGATGGCGCCGTGTATCATTTTCTTTGACGAGATGGATTCCGTCGCCCCCCGCAGGGGTACGTCCGGTTCATCGAACTGGGAGAAGGTGGTGAATCAGCTGCTGACGTCGATGGATGGGGTCGAGAGCCTGAAGAACGTGATGATAATGGGGGCGACGAACAGACCGGACATGATCGACCCCGCTTTACTGAGGCCGGGAAGGTTCGATAAATTAATACTGATAGGACAGCCGGACGCCGGCGCGAGAAAGAAGATATTGGAAGTTCACACAAAGAACATGCCCCTGAAGGATGACGTCGATCTTTCGGAGATCGCAAAGATGACGGACGGTTTCGTCGGCGCGGATATAGAAGCGTTATGCCGCGAGGCGGGAATGAACGCATACCGCGAGGACCCCGACATAAGATATGTGGAAAAAAGGCATTTTGACGCCGCATTGAAAGATGTCAGACCGTCGGTGAGCGCAGAACTCATGAACAGTTACAGCAGCGTCGGCGAAGAGATAAAGAAAAGAAAGACGTCCTGGGACAACATCCCGTTCTATCAGTGATATCATGATCGAAGGCAGAGTGTTCATTTCCGAGATCGCGGGAAAGATGGCGGTCAGCGACGACGGTCAGTTACTGGGACCGATCGAAGATATCGTCATCGACACCGCGACGGGAATAATAAAATATCTGGTCCTCGGACCTTCCACTAAGATATCGGAGATGGTGGACGATATGGGTAGGACCGTGATAACGGTGAGGGAACTGCGCCTGGACCAGGATTATGTCATCGTCGGCCGATAAGTTTCACCATATACGTTCCGTCCGAATGATATCCCAATGCTTCGTAATATTTCCTTACGCCCACGCCGGCGGTTATCCTGATCTTTGACGCTCCCGCCTCTTCCGATAATCCCTCGGCCTTCGCCATCAGCTGTTTTCCGAATCCCCTGTGCTGCCATTCCTCTCCCGATTCCCCGATACCGGCCATCCTTCCGAACACCTTGAGCTCGCGTACCGACGCCGTTCCGTTATCGTCCGTTCTCAGACGTACGTACCCGATCAGCATATCGTCATACTCCAAAGAAACAAAATGCTCCGTACCGCCGGACGCCTCATACACAGTATCTTTCATTATTATAAGCGAGGGATCGTCCATCGAGATGTCGTTCTGTCCCACTTCGCGGCACCGTATGCACCTGCATTCTTTCCCCTCTTCCGCCAATCTGTGCTGCGCCAGTTCGCGCAGATTGCTTTTCATGATACCGGCGGCTATCTGCTGCACCGGTATATCCCTCTGGATCCTCTGTATCCTTACGTACTCGGGGACCAGGGATTTCATCTTCGATATCAGCGATACCCCTTCTTCCGTTCCGTACGGTACGTACTCACCGGCCTTCCACATCTCATAGAGTTCCGTACCGGGTATCACCAACGTTGGATAAAATTTCAGCATGTCCGGCCTGAACCCCGGATCGGAGAACAGCCGTTCGAACGACCCGAGGTCCTTATCGAACGACGATCCGGGAAGACCGGGCATTATATGATAACAGACCTTCAGACCGTGACGTTTGCATCTTTCCGTCGCCTGAATCACCTCTTCGATACCGTGCCCTCTGTTCACTTTTTCTAATATCTCGTCGTCCAGTATCTGAACTCCGAGTTCCGCCCTTGTCGCTCCCAGTCCCATACACCTTTCTATCTCTTCGTCGCTGAAGACATCCGGCCTTGTTTCGACGGTCATGCCGATGCATCTGTGCTCCGACGTTTCGTTCATTTTGTGTGCATCTTCGATGTTATCGGAATCGGTACCGTTCATCGCGTCGAAACATCTTCTTACGAACCACTCCTGATATCCTTTGTCCCTTGACGTGAATGTGCCGCCCATGATTATCAGATCGATCTTGTCCGTCCTGTGGCCTATTGCTTCCAACTGTTCTATTCTGTCCCTGACCTGAAGGAAAGGATCGAATCCGTTCCTCAGTGCGCGGCGGGCGGCCGGTTCCTTTCCCGTGTATGATTGAGGGGAACCGTTATCGACGCCACCCGGACAGTAGATACATTTGCCGTGCGGGCAGGGGTGCGGCGATGTCATCACGGCGACGACGGCGACACCGCTTATCGTCCTTACTGGTTTACGGCGCAGTAACGGAAGAACGGCCTTCATCTCATCTTTGCGAACATCCGCGAGTATCTCCGAATTCGACGGCACGGCGTTGAGACCGTACTCGCCCGCAAGTCTCACTTTAAGTCTCTGCAGTCCGTTCCGATCCCCGATCTCGCCCTTTATGATCAGGTCTATCACATACCGGTTGAGGTCCGTTCCCATGGGATCAACCGTAATACACGGATTCCAGCTTCTTCTCTTCCTTCTTCCCCCGCTCTCCGGCCTCCAGAAGGTCGATGTATATCACTCTCGATATCGGAATGAGTCTCGTGACGCCTTCCGTCATCTGCAGCACGATAGCGGATTCGCTGCCGAGCATCGCGTATCCTCTGAACACTCCTTTCGATCTTGAATCCTTTTCCGTCGTAACGGAATATCTCCATCCTTCCACCATACCGAGATCGTTCTTAGACACCTGTCTCACGCTCCTTTTCCACCAACGCCTGAAAGTGCGCCACCGTTTTTTTGTAATTTTCCATTGCCATATTAACGTTCGCTTCGGTGAACGCCCATGCTTTTCTCAGATCGCCGTATCTTATACGGTACCCTTTTCTCATCTGGCCGTCGAATTCCACGTCCGCACTTTCCAGTATGTCCATCGATTTCAGTTTGTTTATGTGACGGTATACCGTGGGTTTCGTCGTTCTCATCAGTGCCGCCAATTCGTCGACGGTCCATGCCTTCATGGTGTTGCGCATGAAAAAATCCATGAAGAGACGGTACGGGACGCTTTCTCTCACACCGTCGGCGTCGGTCTTCGGATCGTACCCTTTCGGAATGTATCCTATCTGCGTGAGAAATGTTTCCGCCACGGTGTCGATATTGGTCATCGCTCCGAGGGGAGTGTTGCTAACAACGTTCAGTTCGAACATGATATCACGAGTGTGATAATAATTAAGCTGATATTTTTATTTTTAGATGTCGTCCCTTATCTTTTCAATAGCGGCGAAGATACTTGATGATGGGATGACCGGCGAGACGGGTATCGTAAGTATGCGTTCGATGGTCGGCGCTATTATCGGAGCGCAGACGACCGCCAAAGCCCCGTCCCTTTCCGCCCTCACCGCGGAAACGATAGCATCCTCCATCGTCGCCACCGGATATTCGCGTAATAAGATGTCCTTGTTCCCTACCTTCACCGTTTCGCTTATCGTCTGCAGAACTTGGTGCGACGCTATGATGGCGATGAACCTTTCATCCGGCTCGGCGCTCAGATAACGCACCGCTTTTATTATCGCCCTTATCGTCCTCAGGTTGGGTTCCCTTTTTTCTTCGAGTATCTTGTACATAGTGCTCTGCGAGATGCCTGTGGCAAGACAGAATTCGTTGACGGTCATGTTCAGTTCGTTCACGAGCACATTCTTCAGCGCCTTCTGGAATCCTCCCTCTTCCCTTAACATTCCGGAGATCAGTTCCTTATCCGACATTCTTATCCCCTTTGACATACGCCAGCGCGTTCATTCCGGCGACCGCCCCCTGCCCGACCGCTTTGGCGATCTGCCACGGCTTTCCGGTGATGTCGCCGCACGCGAAGACGCCGGACACCGATGTTTCACATTTCTCGTTCACATTTATCGTCCCGTCCGCGTTCGGCATCACGTCTATGTCCATCGCAAGGTCCGACGAGGATCTTCCGCCGAGTTCGATGAACACCCCGTCCACGTTGAGCATCGACGTATCCGTGAATTTTATCCTTGTCACTTTTTCCTTACCCATGATCTCCGCGAGGTTCTCGGAAATTATCTCTGCGCCTGCGTCCGCGGCCTTCTTTATCATTACGTCCGATGCCTTTGTATCTTTGGTTATCCAGAATACTGCGGACGCGTACCGTGTCATCAGTTCCGCGGACGCCGCCGCCTCGGATTCGTCGCCGACCACCGCCACTCTCTTTCCTTTATAGAAATTGCAGTCGCATGACGCGCAATAGCTAACACCTTTTCCAAAAAATTCCTTTTCTCCGGGAACGTTGAGTTTCGTTCTTGAGATACCGGATGCGAGTATTACCGCCTTTCCTTCGATCTCGTTACCGCTTTCCGTCCTTACGATGAAAACATCTCCGGAGCGTTCCATCGCAATTACGTTCTCTTCGATGTGTTTGGAACCGAAGGACACCGCCTGTTCTATGCCGGTGTTCAATATCTCCGATCCTTCGGTCCTTCCCGGAATTCCGAAATAGTTCTCCACGTGGGCGCCGTACATCGCACTGTTCGTACGTTTACCGATCATCGTGACCGCCGTCTTACCCCTGGCGGCGTGTATCGCCGCCTGTATCCCCGCGGGACCGGTACCGATGACGATTATGCTCATTTGTCCTCACAGACCAAGGAGGTAACGCTTGATGTCCTCTTTCGGCATAAGGCCTATCAGCGGCTCGTACATAACGCCGTCCTTGAACACCAGAAGCGTAGGTATCGCGTTGATCCCGAATCTCATCGCGATCCCCTGATTCTCATCGGTGTTCAGTTTGCCGAACGCCGCCTTTCCTTTCATTTCCTCCGACAATTCCTCGATTATCGGGGCAAGCATCCTGCAAGGTCTGCACCAGGGCGCCCAGCAGTCTATCAGTACCGTACCGTTATTTTTGATGAACGCTTCGAACGTGCTCTCATTCAATTCTGTAACCATTTCGATCATCTCTCTGTGAATTCAATGGTATGAGTAGAATATATACATTTCACCGGCCGATGCCGTGTGCGCGATCATATCGCCAAAAATATCGCTAATTATATCGCCAATTTATTAATATAGAAATAAATATACAACAGTAAGAGAGGATGATCCGTGAACAGACCGCCGTTCGAGATTAACGATAAGATCATCAACATGCTTGCGGAAATAATGAACAAGCTCGGAAGATCGGACGCGATCACCAACAAGAGAATGGATCTCTATCTGAGAAAAGCGAGCATGGTCAGAACGATAAACTCATCGTGTGCGATCGAAGCTAACACGCTCACGGAAAAACAGGTGGAGGCGATAATAGAAGGAAAACGTGTCATCGCGCCTCCCGACGAGATAATTGAGATAAGGAATGCGTATGACGCCTACGTAAGAATGAACGAATTCGACCCTTACGATATCGATTCATTTCTGAAGGCGCACGGCATCCTCATGAAACAGCTGATCAAGAACGCCGGAGAATTCAGAACGACCGGCGTTAACGTCTACGAGAACGGCGACATCGTTCACGTGGGCGCGAGACCTCAGTTCATTTACTCCATGATATACGATCTCTTCGAATGGGGAAGGACGTCCGAAGTGAATCCTATCATTAAAGCGTGCGTACTGCATTATGAGATCGAGACGATACACCCGTTCTCCGACGGTAACGGAAGGATAGGCAGACTGTGGCAGTCCGTGATACTGTGCGGATATAACGAACTTTTCAAACTAATGCCTATCGAAACTCTCGTGTACGAGAACCAGGAGAGATATTACAGATCCATAGAGGCATCCAGAAAGGCGAGGAGTTCCACGGCGTTCATTGAATTTATGATGGAAATGATCCTCGGAACGATCGACGAGTTCAACGGCGACGTTCACGGACCGCACGGAATAAAGGAAGAATATCTCCGGGACCTGAATAAGAATGAGAAAAAGATGCTCGGTCTCATCATCAAGAATTATGATGCGGACGGCGGCATCGCCGCGGGACGTTTGAACGAGATGACAGAGAGCGCGGATTCCACGGTAAGGAACCATCTGAAAAAGTTCACGGAAAAAGGGATACTGATCGCTTCCGGCGAAAATAAGGGAAGAAGATATGTGCTGAACAAAGACGTTCTTTCTTGACCGAAGTTCAACAGTTACGTTCAAAATCGACCCTGCATCTGCTGAATGATGCGGTGTTCGCAGCCACCCTCTCTGTTCTCAATTAGCGTTTTTCTTTACTCGGACCGATCCGATACGGCCTGCTTTTGTGTATATATTCGAACAGGACCGCGGTAATGACGGACGAAATGATAATTGTGAGACGAGCAGGGCGACGACCGTATGATCGTTCATGCATCTACTTTCTTTGTGAAGTGATATATTGTTCCCAATTTAAATTCGAAGTCGGCCACTCCCTCTCCGTATCTTATGTCCTCGATGTACGTTTCTTCAACTTCGACTGTGTCAGAATATTTCTTTTCTCCCATCCACTGCGTTGTCAGATATATCTCTCCCATATCATCTACATGCTTCTTCAGGAACTGCACGAACATATCGACGGATCTCACAGATTCTTTGTAATGTTGCATAGAGACCTTTTTAACTCTTTCATAATAGCCTATCGATGCAAAAAAGCAATACAGATGACCTTTCATGATCTTGTCCAGATCCGATAGGGCATCGATATACGCATCATCAAATTCATCGCGATCCTTTATGCCTGCCAACTCTCCGAACGCATCGTAATCGTACGGTCTGCGCCCGAAGGTGGTGGGTTTCGAGACCGTCATATTGCGTATGATCGGTCTCGGGGTTGCAATAAAACTTGCACTTGACATAATTACCACTTAGGAGATCCGAAGAACGAATGCGCGTTCCCGCGACCCGTGTATAATGATCGAAATAAACTTGACCGTCTTCGTGCGCAGGTTCGAATAAAGGATCCGGACCGCGTATTTTTGCAGCGTTTGTAGCAATATATGTCCATTTGTTGTCTAATGTACTATTCAAATTAATTATAGTTTTTGTTTGTGCTGTTGCTATTATTACCTTATGGGAAGTCTTTGATTTTCACGCCCGGTGAGAAAAAGCCGGTTATTGAAACAATTTGAAAAAGAGGCCGTTCGCACAGCGTTCTGTCCTCGGAAATACCTCGGGGCGACATTCCGCCCAGGTGTTCAGATGATAAACGCGCCAAAAACTATCTGCAGTAGCATAATAACAAATGAATCGTAAAATGTTTATTGCACGGAACGGTTGGAGGCCTTGATGTTAGAGGAAGCGGGAAATCTGATCAATCTCGAGGTATACACACCGGCCGGTCTGTTCGTCGGAGTTGTGAACAATCTGGTGATAGATCTGAAGACCAACAGGGTGGACGGCCTTTTTTTGGATAAATCGAGTCCGGCCCTTGTCGATCACGGTGTCTCGCTGAACATACCTTTCAGGTGGGTCCAGAGCGTCGGAGATATAATCATTCTCAGAGCTTTTCCGGAACACGTATCGTTCAGTCAGAAAGAGGCGGAAAGGTCACTTCCCGGCAAAGGCGACGCAAAGAGCGGTAAGCGCGGGCGAATCGCCAAGGGATAACGCAACGTTATCAAGATCTTCGCCGTACATGCGCGATAGTTCTCTGTGAAGAGCGACGATCCTGTCCGCCCCTCTGTCGGAACCTTTCATCCTCAGTTTTCCGACGCTGTGCGAATGCGGTACGATGCGGTTATCGCTTACCATATTATCCGCATGCGCAACTATCTTCTCTTCTATGGTTCTCGGAATGTAATCGCCTTTCGGGATACCCAGTTCTTCGGCGTCGAGATCGTCGATCCCCGCCCCGGTGTGCTTTCTTATTATTGAGACGAGTTCTTCCGGAAGTCCGAGTCTTTCGGCCATGTCCGCGCCGACGTTCGCATGCATCACCGTATGATCCTTTGCTCTTCCGATATCGTGAAGGAGGGCGCCGGCGACAACGAGCTTCATATCCGCGTCCATCATGCCGGCGAACTTGACCGCCACCGCCTTCACGGTGCAGCAATGTACGATCACTCTTTTCGTACATCCGGCGCGGTCGAGGAGCGTGACGCACTGCCGTTCATTTGGATATCTCGACAACCGTCTTCCCCCTCTCGTTCGGTATTACGGTGAAACGACCGTTACGTTCTTCGTACAACGCCCCGCCTTTCGTTAAACGGTCCATGAATATCGATAACGCGGCGATCTCCGAGTGCGGCTGGTTCCCGACGGAGACGTTCATGTCCGCACGTTCGTAGACCTCCGGCGGGACCTTCTCCGCGCCGACCACGATCATCAGGTCGGCATCGGAAGGTATCTTTGATAACGCTTCATCCAGTCTCTGTCCGTACATCGTCAGATGTATCACCATACCGTCGAACTTTTTTACGGCGTCCTTCCATTTTATTCCCGTTCTTATATCGAAATCCCCGCCGAAACGCTCGCATACGCTTCTGACGTTCTCTTCGAGCACACGGTCCTCCGTATCTACGAATATACCTTTCGCGCCCAATGCGCGCGACGATAATGCAACGTGTGTGGTCACCCTCTTGTCCCTCTGCGGACGGTGACCTATCCGCATTATCCAAATGCCGGTCATATCCGCTTACTTCTCTTGGATCGGCTCGATCCTGTGTCCGCGGTTGTCCATTTTGACCGACCTGCGTACGAGGCTTCTGAGCATCGTCGCCGTCAGACCCAACGTCTCCGCGACATCGCCGGAGAATTTCCCTCCCTTACTTATCTGCGCGAGGATCTT
>WRKA01000152.1 GCA_009778265.1 Methanomassiliicoccaceae archaeon
GTATCAAAGTTGTTGGTCTTGTCGTCAAAATCGGTAGGAGTGGCGATTATTACGATATCCGAATCGCGGAACGCCTCTCTGGCATCGGTCGTGGCGGTCAGGTCCAGATCCTTGGAAGAAAGATACTCGCTCATCTCCCTGTCCTCGATCGGCGATATTTTTTTATTGATCGCGTCGACCTTCGATCTGATGATGTCCAGAGCGTATACTTTGTTCCTTTGGGCCAGCAGGACTGCCATCGATAGACCCACATACCCTATTCCCGCCACTGCGATTTTCATTGACCAGTCTTCTCCAGATATTAAAAGCGGAGTCTTCATCATGTCAATACTATATTTTCATTTCCTTCCTGTATAGATGCTCCGGCTGGTAATTTCTGCCGAATTGATTATAATGTTTCATATAAGCTCAATAACATTCCGATTACGGATGAAGTACAATGTCATAATATTCGATCTCGACGGAACGCTGATAGATTCGAGCGAGGGCATCGTGAATTCCGCCGAGAGAACGATATGCGAGCTCGGATATCCGGAGATACCCCGGGAAGAGATAAGATCGTACATTGGACCTCCGATCGGAAATTCGATAATAGCAAGGAACGGGCTCGGTGACGAAGAACTGAAAAGATTCAATTCCGTGTTCCGCGAGATCTACAAGAACGAACATCTCATGGAAGCGTATGTGTATCCCGGTGTGATGGAACTGCTTTCCGACCTCAGGGACGTGTCCTTTGTCGCAATAGCCACCAACAAGAGGATCGACTACACAATGACACTTCTGGATAACATGAGGATATCGCCTCTTTGCGACGAGATACAGGGCCTTGATATGGAGAGCAGACTTAAGAAAAAGGACCTTGTCGAGAACTGCATTAAAGCATCGGGAACAAAGGACAGGAGCGGGGTCGTCGTGGTCGGCGACGGAGAAACGGACGCTTCCGCGGCCAGAGAATGCGGGGTGGATTTCATCGGCGTGCTGTTCGGATTCGGATTTAAGGTCAAAGAGGACGTAACATACGGACGGACGGCGGAGGACGTTCAATCGCTGCGGGACATTCTTTTCAGCTGATCCTTCACATGAGAGACCGTTCGTGAGATGCCTTCTCCGAAACTGTATCTCGGAACGAATCCCGTGTCGGCCGTAAGTTCGTCTATATCCGCACACAGGAACATCTGCTGATGCGGATAGTATTCCCTTACGCCGAATCTTAACTCCGTGCTCGGATCTATCGCGTCCCTGACATCGATCACATAATTCCTGAGCGGTCTGCATTCGCCGCTTCCGATATTGTAGGTGCGTCCGTCAATGCCTTTCAGAGCTATCGCCAGCAGGGCGCGGGCAACATCTTCGGCATAGATATAATCCCATATCTGCTCACATTTCGTAAGTTCAGGGGAGTTCCCGTTCAGCATGGTCCGTATGAGATACATGATGAGCGTGTGATCCCTGTCGTATTCGCCGTACGCGCTGAATATCCTCGACCAGCAGAACCTCATTCCCAATTCTTTGCACAGAGCGGCAGCCGTCCTGCCTGCGGAGAGTTTGGCGATGCCGTATCCGCTTGTCGGGTTGGCAGGTGTGTCCGTACCTGCTTTCTTATGAAGAAGGCCGTACTCCGCCTGGGACCCCGCTCCGACGAACACGGACGCGTTCCAGCTTTTTGCGAGCCGGACCGCATCAAGGACATATCTTGCGTTGTCCGACTGCGTATCCGTGTCGTCCCTTCCGCCGGCGGCGGTCTTTTCCCATGCCAGGTGGAAGAACATATCGCATTCGTCACTGCCCGACATGCTCTCATAGCCGGAGATGCCGCATTCCTTTACCTTTAGGTTCTCCGACACGGGTAAGTTCCCGATCCCGGAGGATGCGGGTCTGACGATCGCCGTGACCTCGTGTCCATTCTCTATAGCGGCCTTAGTAAGCGCAATGCCGATCATACTCGTTGCGCCGGTTATCGCGATCCTCACGATATCACTCGTCCGTCAGTTTCAGATACATGTTCTTCTTAAGCTCTTCGCGATCGAGGAACGGATAAAGGTCCTCCAGCGGAGGTGAGAAGAGTTTTCCGTCGGGAAGTCTTTTTGTTGCCGATTTGGGCTCGAATATTTGATCGGTGTCTGTGAACACCTCGCAGATGAGATATCCCTCATGAGAAAGGATATTATCGAGTTTTACCATTTCTTTGTTGCTTTTGATGGAAAAGTACGGGAATCCGTATGCATTCGCTATCTTACTGATATCCGGGAAACCGAGGTCCTTGCTTTGTGGTCCTATGCCGCAGAAGTTCGAATCGAAAAGGTTGGTCTGGGTCATTCTTATTGAGTGATATCCTTCGTTATTGATCACAAATATCTTAAGCGGGAGTTTGTTCGTAATAATTGTCTGAAGTTCCTGTATGTTCATCTGCATGCTTCCGTCCCCGGCGATGCATATCGTATCCCTGAGGCCGGACGAAACACAGGCGCCTATCGCCGCGGGGAGGTCGTAACCCATGCTCGCTATCGCGGAATTGACAATGAATCTCTGATCCTTTTTTATTTCGAACGCATGGCTGCCGACTGCGCATGCGGTGCCGTTCCCGGCGACGGTGACCATACCTTCGGGGAGTCTTTTGCTTAGTTCTTTAATAAAACAATAGGGATTTGCGGGACCTTTCGGAGAACAGTGTCTTTCCTGAACGACGGGGTATGTTCTTTTCCATGTTCGGCATTGTTCTATCCATTCTTCTCCGCGGAACACTTTTTCCGATACGGCGCCGTCCAGTTCGCTCAGCAGCACATATGCGTCCACATGTAACGGCATATCCACATGCAGCGTCGGTTTTTTGAGTTCGGCCTCGTCTACATCTTCCATTATTACGAACGCTTCTCTCGCCCAGGTCTTCCAATTGAATCCGGTCTGTCTCAAACTCAGCCGGCTTCCTATCGACAACAAGAGGTCGCTGTTCTGAACGGCGAAATTACCGGCACGGTCGCCGAGGCTTCCTCCGCGTCCGGCGTACAGCGGATCGCCGTCGGGAAGAAGATCTATGCTGTTCCAATTCGTCACGACCGGGATATTGAGCTTTTTTATGACCTTCAGGAACAGGTCGTACGACCCCGAAAGTCTTATCCCGTTCCCGGCGTAGAACACCGGCCGTTCTGAATCTCTGATCCTTTCGATAACATCGCCGACCGTCGATCGATCTATCTGCAGAGGCAGCGTCCTCAGATATTCCCTGTAATCGAACTCTTTAAGACCATCCGTTTCCACGATCGCCCCCTGAACGTTCAGAGGTATGTCAAGCCAGCATGGTCCCGGACGACCGTGCGACGCCACGAACAGTGCCTTTTGTAAACAATATTTGATCATGTCTGGGTCCGTGACCATCTCGGAATATTTTGTCATGCAATCTATCGATCTTACGATATCGAATTCCTGGTCGCCCATCGAACGCAACGGTAATCCGGTGCTTCTTGCGGTTGTGTCATAACGGACCTGGCCGGATATCACTATCATCGGTATGGAGTCCAGCCAGCCGCCGACCACGCCTGTGATCGCATTGGTCCCTCCGGGACCGGTGGTCACACAAAGTAACGCCATCCTGTTGTTGATCCTTGCATAGCTTTCGGCGGCTATCGCACATGCCTGCTCATGATGGTTGTAGTAGCATTTCAGGTGTTTGTGGTGGCCTAACGAATCGTTAAGGTGCATCGCACCTCCGCCCACGACGGTGAACACATCCCTTATCCCGTGTTCCGAAAGAAGATCGGCGATGAGATCGGACACCTTAACTTTCATTATATCACCTTACGGAATCGATTATGACCGCCGCCATATGATCGATCATTTCGTCCGTCATTCCAGGATAAACGCCGACCCAGAACGTGTCGTTCATTATCCTGTCGGTCGTCTTCAGATCGCCGACAACTCTGTATCCTTTCCCGGACGCCCTCATCTCATCGAAACACGGATGTCTTATCAGATTCCCGGCAAAAAGCATCCTTGTCTGCACACCGCGGGATTCGATATACGGCACCACTTTATTTCTTTCCGTACCGGGTCTGCATGTGAGCATGAATCCGAACCAGCTCGGGTCGCTTCCGGGTAACGGTTCGGGAAGGATGAATTTATCTTCTATCGGTATCAGATCGGATCTCAGTCTTTCGAAGTTGTGTATCCTTCTCTCTCTGAACTCGGGGAACTTCTTCAGCTGAGCGCATCCTATCGCCGCCTGAAGGTCCGTTGCCTTCAGATTGTATCCGAAGTGAGAGTACACATATTTGTGATCGTAACCCGACGGAAGTTCCCCGTATTGTCTGTCGAACCTGTGGCCGCACAGGTTGTCCTTTCCCGACGGACATGAACAATCCCGTCCCCAATCCCTCAGCGATACGATTATCTTGTGGAGAAGAGGATCGTCCGTATACACCGCTCCCCCTTCTCCCATGGTCATATGATGCGGCGGATAGAAGCTTGACGTCCCTATATCGCCGACGGTCCCCGTGAATCTTTTCTCTTTCTTATATGTATAAACGGAGCCGAGAGCGTCGCAGTTGTCCTCTATCAGCCACAGACCGTTGTCATCGCAGAAATTTTTGATGCTCTCGATATCGAACGGGTTCCCCAGCGTATGTGCCATCATTACGGCCTTCGTCCTCTCTGACAGCGCATCGTTCAGCTGCGTAACATCGGCATTGTACTGAGGGACGGTGACGTCAACGAAAACGGGAACGGCGCCGTACTGTATGCATGGTGTGACGGTCGTAGGAAAACCGCAGGCCACCGTTATCACTTCGTCGCCGGGGCGGATCGCTCTTTCTTTGAGAAGAGGGGACGTCAACGCCATGAATGCTGTAAGATTGGCGGAAGAGCCGGAGTTCACCAGACTGCAGTACCTTGTTCCCAGGTACTTTGAGAGAGAGGATTCGAATTCATCCGCATATCTGCCTGCGGTCAGCCAAAATTCCAAGGACGAATCCACAAGATTCACCATTTCATCACGGTCATACACTCTCGAAGCGTAAGGAATACGCTGACCTTCCTTGTATGCTTCCTTTTTATGATATCTGCCGCAGTATTCCGACACCATTTCCAATATTTCGGATCTCGCCTGCTTTTCCGTCTTCCCCTCGAACATTCCTCACGCTCCCGACTCCATACTTTAATACGTGTTCTTAATCAATGCGCCCGATGACCGTCGAAAACATCATATTCGAACACCGTCAACAGCAAAAACAGATAAAAATATGGTTAGGGAAGCAACGGTGTTATCTTATACAGATAAACATCCGGTCCGATGTACAAAAATTCGATGCTTCCTCTGGCGGGCGTGTCGGCATACGCATCGAACCAATCGAACACCGCGCCGTATAACGGCACACCTTCCGCCGACCTTGTACACAGTATTATGAAAACATTACTGCCGATATATTGCTCGCATATCAGATCGAGCTGATCCGGATCGTCCGCGCCCGTTATGTCCGTATGATCGGAAACGTTATCATAGTAAAAGGAAAGGGGTCCGTATGAAAGATCGATAAAATTCGGAACGTATACGACACAATCTCCGGGTGCCGTCTCGCTGTATAATACGTTTGCAACACCTCTGAAATCAGAATTCATAGGTGTGGTATAATAAGAGCAGAGCAGCGCCGAACCCATGATCGTCACGACTGCCAGGCCGGCCGCGAGCATCTTCTTCTGTTCCGCATCGCTCCTTGCCGCGAAGAGACAGCACGCTATCGCAACGTAGTACAACGGCATTGAGAAGATGACATATCTCGGAGCGGCACGCATGAAGAACGACAGAAAGACCAAGAACGACAAGGACGCGACGATCAGAAGTATGATCGGTATGAACGCCCCCGGATCCTTTTTGTAACAGAACCATAACCCTATAAAGACAAAGACGGACATGACGGCAGATAAAAACAACGGCCCGTACATGAATCTCTCAAATACATCCACCACAACGTCGAACCCGGTGAGCCAGGTGCCTGCGGCAAGTACGTTTCCTATCGTTATCAATGCGGTATATATCAAAAGAGAAGAAATTATTATGAACAAAGATCCGTAAATTATCAAAGGTCTCAGGTCCCTGTACCTTTTTTCGGATATGGCGGCCCTTTTTTCGTACAGCCAGTGGGAGAACAATACTCCCGTGGGGATTATCGCAAAATAACTGAAATTCAGCGCCGCCCATGCGAACAGAACGAACAGAAGCCAAGACCTCCTGTCCTCCTTTTTAAGAACATCGAGATAAAAATAGATCTCGCACAGAACGAACAGCACCAGGATGGCATACGGTCTGGCGTCCTGTGAGGAATACATATGGAACTGAGAGAACATCAGAAGAAATGCCGCCAGCAAGGCGGCATTTCTGGAGGACAGCAGCTTATTGACAAGAAGATACATCACCGGGACGGATAACGCGCCGGCTATCGCCGACGGGACCCTCATTATCCACTCGCTGTTCCCGAACAAAGATAAGAGCCAATGCTGCATCACATAGAAGAACGGAGGAGAATACTCGCCGGACGTTAAAAGTTCCACGAAGGAGAATGAAGAATAATAGTATGTTGCGCCTTCGTCTATCCATAAGGACTGGAAAGAGAGATTGTAAAATCTCATCGCGAGAGAGACGATGAGCAGTGATAGAACTATCAATATCTCGGCATGTCTCATGATCGTGCTGCTTATGTTCTTATTCGGCGTCCGAAACACTGTAGAAATACCAAACAGATCCGATAATCTCATTGGATCACCGAAGTCTTTTTACCAGAGTTTCCATGGTGCTTTTTCCGTCTTCCACAATTCTTCCAGCCTCTCTTTGTCGCGCAGCGTGTCCATGCACTGCCAGAAACCGGGATGTTTGAACGCCGCCAGCTGCCCTTCCGCACTCAGGTTCTCCAGCGGACCCTTCTCAAATACGGTCTTATCGCCGTCTTTAATGTAATCGAACACTTCCGGCTCCAGGATCATGAACCCTCCGTTCACCCAGCCCGCATCCTCGACCGCTTTCTCTTTGAATGATGAGACCGTGTTGCCTTTGAGGTCGAGCATCCCGAACCTTCCGTCGGGGCGCACGGCCGCGAGAGTGGCGTATTTTCCGCATTTTTTATGGAACGCCAAAAGTTCTTTTATGTTCAGGTCCGCCACGCCGTCCCCGTATGTGAGCATGAACGTCTCGTTCCCGACATACTTCTGAATGCGTTTTATCCTGCCGCCGGTCATTGTTTCCAAGCCGGTGTCCACGACGGTGACCTTCCAAGGTTCCGAAACGTTGCTGTGGATCTGCGTCTTACCGTCGTCGGAGAAATCGAATGTTATGTCGCTGCAATGAAGGAAATAATCGGCAAAATATTCCTTTATCACATACTGTTTGTAGCCCGCACATATGATGAAGTCGTTCACGCCGTAATGCGAGTATATCTTCATTATATGCCAGAGTATCGGCTGTCCGCCGATCTCTATCATCGGTTTCGGTCTGAGGTGACTTTCCTCTGATATTCTTGTACCCAGCCCTCCGGCGAGGATCACGGCCTTCATGGACACATATAGTTTTACCAATATTATATAATTACACGCTCAGACCTCGGCCGCATGCTCCCGGCGCTCCGCGGAACGGCTGCGGTATATGCGCATAAGACCCTCGCGCAGGAGTGCGACGGCCATAATGATCACGAATGCAGATTCCATCGCCCCTATGACCGCCGATGGGTAAAATCCTACGTCGCCGGCGCTCGTTGAAATGGCCCCCGATATCTCTATCCCGGGAATAAGGACCATCATCATCGCGAAACATACCACGTAGAACAGATTCTCTTTGGTCATCTTTTTCTCGGCTATCAGGAAATACAACATCGCCGGCATCAGATATATTGTCTGATACTGGACCCCCGATCCGAGACCGAGTACGAGATTACACCCGACGAGCGCGAGGACCTTCCAGAATTTCATCTCTTTATCAAAGAGTATGATGATGAATGAAAGCAGCGTGAACAGACCCAAGATTATGTAACTCAATATCGTAACTCCGTTGTCCGGCAGTCCGCATATCTCGTGCAGGAGTCCCGTTGTTATTTGAGTTATGTTCGTGAAACCGAGCCTTGACTCCGAATGTATGAGGAAATTATCAATGAATGTCAGCGGGCCGCCGTCTGTGAAAACGAACGGTATGAACAAAAGTGCCGCTATGATGACGGCACATACGGCGGCCTCTCTGTATTCTCTGTTCCTTACGATCAGCAGCCAGAGTATCAGAGGATATATCTTGATCCCCGCGGCGATTCCCAGAGCGATGTACGAAGCATAACGGACGAATCTGTTCTCCGATCTGTATCCCATGATGAAAATGAAGCAGAAGACCAGCGCAAGGATTATGCTGTTGCCTCTTTCCACAGCGTATACGAACGGATACGCCAGAAGTATGGTGAAAAAGAAGGTCAGCTCTTTTCTTATGTCCGCATCCTTCACCAGCCTGGAGTAGATCACGTAAAGCGCATAGAATGTCACCAGCGTAATGATCATGAACACCATTATCCCCATCTGCGAACTTCTGATCAGTTCCGGGGTCAGGGTCCCGCCCGAAGGAATTCGTACGAACGGAATGATGAAGTGCGCCTGGACCGCATATAAGGTAACAATGAGCGGCGGATATATTACGTTCCCGTACGTGTACGGATCGTAGTAAGAGTCCACGATGCTTTCGAAATAATCGCCGAAGAAACGGGATTTGTCGGAGTTGAGCACGTTGTACAAAGTGTCCCCTCCGGTGATCAGCGCCGCAGTTACAAAAATGATAAAGAACGCAATCAGTATTGTGAGGAAGAGCGTTGGTACAGGACGTCTTTCATATTCTTTGCGATATGCGCCGATCATCCTGTTGACGACATCGACCATGAATTTCCGTATATCCGCTTAGATTAAGATACTTTGCAAAGAAAAAATGCTGTCCGCGGGAGGGGGG
>WRKA01000153.1 GCA_009778265.1 Methanomassiliicoccaceae archaeon
GGCGGACGAACTTATCCGATCGCTTGACGAGCCTATAAAAAGAGAGGTGCTCGGAAAGAAAGCGGCGGTGGCATTCTCCGGAGGATTGGACTGCGGCATCGTCGCCGTTCTCTGTAAAAGATACGCCGACGTTACGTTATACACCGCGGGAATAGAAGATTCGTACGATCTTAGAGCGGGAGAGGAGATGGCCTCCGTCCTGGGACTTCCGTGGAAAGGGCTTCTCATATCGGAGGACGATCTTGAGGACGTTATCAGAGAGATGATCGGGATCACCGGAACCGTGAATCCTATAACGCTGTCGTTCGAAGTTCCGCTGTATTACGTTCTGAAGTTCTCCGACGAGGATATCGTGTTAGGGGGTCAGGGAGCGGACGAGCTCTTCGCAGGTTATTCCAAATACATAGGGATAAGCGCGGACAGGTTCAGCGATATGGTAAAGGACGATATGGCAAGGCTGCTGGATGTGACGCTCGCTCACGAACGGACGGCGGCCGCCCATTTCGGAAAAAGGATGATATATCCGTATCTCAGCGACGGTGTCGTCGATCTCGTCAACCGTATCGGGATAAACGGGGTATCCGAGGGGGAGGTCAGGAAACCTCTGCTGAGGGACGCCGCAAGATCGCTGGGACAGCCGGAACTCGCCGAAAGGCCGAAGAAGGCGGCGCAATACGGATCGGGAACCATGGTGGCGATGCGTTCGATGGCCAAAAAGAGAAGGATGACCGTGCGCGAGATGATAACGGACATGGCGCGTGATATCTTATGAAAGAGCACGAATGGATATACGGCCTCGGGATGAACAGGATGCGTTTCGGCCTGGAAAGCATAACGGAACTGCTGAGAAGGCTGGGGGATCCGCAGAAGAGGTTCAGATCGATACATGTGGCCGGATCCGACGGGAAAGGTTCGACGTGCGCAATGATATATTCAATATTACTCAACGCGGGTGTGAGGGCGGGAATGTACACATCCCCTCATCTGATAAGGTTCGGCGAAAGGATATCCGTCCTCGGGAAAGAGATAACGGACCGCGAGTTGGACGATATCGCGGAAACAGTAAGACCGGAGGTCGAAAGAATGATATCGGAAGGTATCGAATGCACATTCTTCGAAGCCGCGACGGCGACGGCGTTCCTTCATTTTTCGAGAACGGGAACGGAATATGCGGTGCTCGAGACGGGAATGGGCGGAAGGCTGGACGCGACCAATACAATAATTCCGGAAGTGACGGCGATAACCAACGTGAGCATGGAACATTCCGAGATACTTGGCGATACGGTGGAAAAGATCGCGTCCGAGAAAGCGGGGATAATAAAAAAAGGGGTTCCCGTGGTCACGGCGAACAGAGGAAGCATACTCGATGTGATCAAAGATACAGCAAAAAAAATGAATTCCGAGGTCGTCGCCGTAGATGTGAACGACATTGATATAACGTCATTCAGGAACGGATACGTAACGATGCGCTACGCAGGTGACGAGTACAAGATAGGGATACCCGGTAAATGCCAATCCGAGAACGCGGCGATAGCGATAGAATGTTCTAGACGGATAGGATGTGACGGGAAAGCGATCGGAAAGGGATTGAAGGACGTAAGATGGAGAGGAAGGATGGAATATTTTCCGGATATAGATATGATAATAGATGTGACGCACACGGCGGCCGGAGCGGAAAGGCTGGCGGAGGACGTTCTTGAAACGTACGGTAAGGTGATACTGATCCTGGGGATGTTCGGCGATAAGGATGCGGACGGGATATGCGAACAATTGGCAAAGATCTCTTCAAGCGTGATAATAACAAGACCCGGTTCGGAGAGGGCGATGCCTTCGGAAGAACTCGCGGTGACGATGAGAAGATATTTTGACAGGGTCACCGTGATCGACGACATCGGATCCGCAATAGACTCGGCGAAGGGGAAGGGGACCGTTCTTGTTACCGGTTCTCTGCACATGGCGGGGGAGGCGATATCATATCTGAAAAGAATATGACAATAATTTTGGACAGACTGTCAAAGGAATACGGACGCGGAGCGTACCCGGGACGTTCGTCGGAAGGTCTTTCACCGGTCTGGGACCCGTCGCCGTTCCACGTGCTGATGGCAACGATACTCTCGCAAAGGACAAAGGACGACAACACCAGAAAAGCGTCCGATGCTCTTTTCGGAAGGTTCGATTCCCCGGCCGCGATAGCCTCCGCTTCCGTCGACGTGATCGCGGAACTCATAAGACCGGCCGGATTCCCGAAACAGAAAGGAAAGGCGCTGATCGACGTATGCAGTATCCTGATAGATGAATATGATTCGGAGGTCCCGTCCGATATTGACAAACTATTAGAACTTCCGATGGTCGGCAGGAAGACCGCCAACTGCGTAAGATCGTACGCCTTCGGACTCGACGCGATATGCGTGGACACACACGTCCACAGGATCGCAAATCTTATGGGGCTGGTGAACACCAAAGATCCGGACGGGACGGAGTTCGCGCTTATGATAATAACACCAAAGGACAGATGGTCCGACGTTAATCGGTATATTGTGAGACACGGACAGATCGTATGTCTTCCGAACCATCCGAAATGCGAAAAGTGTTCCGTGGCGGATATGTGCGACGGCCGTAAATGATCGTATTCGGCGATAATTAATATTTAAACCATTGCACAAAATAAACATTCTTTACACATAAATTATAAAAAAATGTGTAGATAATAGATTAAATTGAAAAAAATCTACACATAAATTATAAAAAAATGTGTAGATAATAGATTAAATTGAAAAAATTCTACACATAAATAACATATTATATGTGTAGATAAATACATTATTGGGTAGAAAAGATGCGGCGCTTCGACTATTCTTTCCTAAAAGATCTGAGGATAAGCACGGGTACAGCGGGCATGATGAGCAAAATTGAACTTTTAAGTTTCAAAGAAGAAGAAAGGAAAAAAGAAAAAATGGAAGTGTTCTCAGCACTGGAATCCATAGCACGGATACAATCAGTCAAAGGATCCAATGCGATAGAAGGGATAATTACAACGGACAAGCGTCTTAAAGAGATCGTAAATCAGAACAGCGCACCGCTGAACCATGATGAAAAAGAGTTATTGGGTTATCGCAACGCCCTCGACATGATCCGCAACGACCACAGGTCCATGGACATCATCGGCGGCGGCGTGATATTGGATCTGCACAGGATCATGATGTCAGAGGCCGAAAAAGAGGGCGGGAAATATAAAACAACGGATAATCTGATAGTAAGCACGAATTCAGAGGGAGTAAGCAGAGTGATATTCGAACCGGTCAGTTCCAAAGAAACGCCCAAATCGATGGAACAGCTCATTCTTGCATATATTGTTGCCAGACAGGAAAGCGGCATAAATGATCTGATACTCATACCGTGTTTCATATTGGATTTTCTGTGCATCCATCCGTTCATAGACGGCAACGGGAGGGTCTCCCGCCTTCTGTCTCTTTTGCTTATGTACAACAGCGGCATAGACGTCGGAAAATACATATCGTTCGAAGGGCAGATCAATAAGTACAAAGACACCTACTACAAAGCACTAAACAGATCATCTCAAGACTGGCATACCGGCAATAACGATTATGTCCCGTTCATAGAGAATTTCATATTCACATTGTTCTCATGCTACAGAGATCTGGACAAACGCTTCGAGGTAATGGAAGATAAGAAGATAAACAAAGGTAATCGTGTCGAAGCGTTGATCCTGAACAATTTCGGATCAATATCTAAAAAAGAAATAATGGAAACACTGCCGGATGTCAGTCGCAGGACAATAGAGATAAAACTGTCCGAACTTCAGAAGGAAGGTAAGATCACGAAGATCGGCACTTATATAGATGCGCGGTACATCCGTAAATGATCGGCGCCTTTAAGGTCTCAAAGATGCAAATCAATTAATCTGTGATGCCGATGAAGGTACGTGCACGAAGTATCCGTGATGTCAGATATCATAAAGGCGGCGCTTGACGAACTGTCGAAACATGATGTGATCGGCGTAGAGGAATTGGTCGTTCTGATCGGAGACCTTACAAGTCTCGGAGAAGAGCAGATGATGTTCGCATTCGAGGTGATGAGCAAGGACTCCGTACTGTCGGGTGCTAAACTGATAATTGAGCACGAACCGATACGTCTGAGGTGCAAAGAATGTGATTTCGACGGTCCGGCCGAGATATTAAGGAACGAAGGTTACGATCATTCCGTTCCCGTGCTGTCGTGCCCGAAATGCGGCGGACCCGTGAACGTGGTAAAGGGAATGGAATGCTGCATCCGTTCGATAAAGATAACGGAGGGGTGAGAGATGTTCAAGCTTCGGGACGGCGATACCGCAAAAAGGATATTGAAAGATATCAAAGCACTGAACGTCGACTGTAAATTCATGCATGTCTGCGGAACTCATCAGGACACGATGGTAAGGTTCGGTCTTGAAGAGTTGTTGGGTGAGGTGGGGGTGGAGATACGCCAGGGCCCGGGATGTCCGGTATGCGTCACCACGAGCACCGAGATGGCCGCCGGCATAACGTTAGCGAGATCCGGAAAGACGGTCTGCGTGTTCGGCGATATGATGAAGGTGCCGACAACGATAGGATCGCTTAACGACGCCAAGGCGGACGGCGCCGACGTCCGTATCGTATACTCGATAGAAGATGCGGTCAGAATGGCTTCGTTATCGGATAAGGACGTGGTGTTCATGGCCGTGGGTTTTGAGACCACGTCGCCTACCACCGCGATCCCTCTTAACAAAGGCGTCCCGAAAAACTTCAGCGTTTACAGCTGTCACCGTATCGTTCCGCCGGCGCTTGAAGCGATATTCGAGATGGGCGAGATAAAAGTGGACGGTTTCATTCAGCCGGGTCACGTGTCGGTGATAACCGGTCTCGGCATATTCGAACCGTTCTCCTCGAAATATAAGATGCCTCAGGTGGTCGCAGGTTTCGAGCCTCTCGATCTCTTAATGGCGTCGTATATGCTGGCTAAGCAGATCAAAGAAGGCCGTTCCGAGGTTGAGAACGAGTATTCGAGACTCGTAAGGAGGGACGGTAACCCGAAGGCGAGGGAACTGCTGGAAAGGACGTTCGAAGCGGCGGACAGAGCGTGGCGCGGATTCCCGGTGATAAAGAAGAGCGCGCTGATACTGAAAAAAGAATTCGAGGCGCACGACGCAACGAAGGTGCACGAAGACATACTGAAGGATACGCCCGAAGTGGAGGACGAACCGAAGGGATGCAGATGCGGCGAGGTTCTGAGGGGACTGATAAGATCGGAAGAATGTCCGATGTTCGGCAAAGCGTGCAACCCCAATAAGCCGATGGGGCCGTGTATGGTCTCGCACGAGGGGAACTGCAGCATCGCGTTCCGTTTCGGCGGAAGAAAGTGATGTTATGAGAGTTCTCGTGATCACAAACGATTCGACCGTTTTTTTAAAGAACGGAATATGTTCCGCAAAGGACATGTTCGGCGGCCGGGTCACGGAGGTAAGGAACTTCTGTAACCGATTGTCGGCGGTATGCGACGTCTCATTCGGAATAATATCCGGAAGGTTCGGTTTTGTTCCCGGCGAATATGTGGTGATGCCATACAGCGAAGTTACGGACACTCCGGAAAAATATTACGAACTCCAGGAAAAGAGGGATTACGCGACAATGATCAATCAAACGGCCAGGCCGTTCGACCGCATAATAGTGTTCGTTCCGAAAGCTATGATGGCAATTCTTCTGGACAACGACGCATTTCCGAGAAAAGTGATCGCGGTGACCGACGAAGATTTTAAGGACCATTTCGAAGAAAATGAATGGTCGTGGTATCCGAGGTCCGGCGCGCGCATCGGAAAAGAGAATGCGGACGCGATAGCGAAAGAGGTAAGGTCGATAGCAAAGGATATTGAAAGGACGGATGCGCGAAGACCTACTTCCGCATACCCCTGATCTCGTTCTTCATTTCATCGCTTACCCTGGACGAATCGGTTATCTTACTCAGTGTTTTGTTGAACGTGAACTTATCCAGCGTATTGTTTTTTAAATATTCCATAGTTCTTTCCGGGAATTTTATGAAACATTCCGAGACACACCACGCGATCCCCATCCTCACGTAATAAGCGTCATTTTTTACGATGTCCATATATCGCAGTATCTCGTCAATATGTGCGGCATCCATGAAATGGAACCGCATAGAGGCTATCGCGAACCTGATCTGAAATTCTTTATCCGTACCGATGAACGGAATAATGGACGTCCAGAAGATGTCGGCGTTCTTTTTATTTATCTTCAGGGCGGAACTGAACGAATCGCAGATCGCCCAGTTGTCTATCAGGGGAACGAACCCCGTTATCATATCCAACCGTTCTTTCATGTTCGTATCGGCGTAAGCGATGATGAAACCTCTCGCCATAAGGTCTTCCGAATATTCGTCCCCGATCTCGTTAAGGTATGCGTTCCAATCGCCTTTGCATACGTCCTTCGCAAATTCTTTGATCACAGGTATCCTTATCCCCGCCATCGGATGTTCTCCGCTCGGTACGGAGACGGTGTCGGTGAACTCCTTGTACTTCTTCTCCGCATTCGCAAGCAATCTTTCTCTCAGTTCTTTCGGGGACGCCGTCCTTCCACCTCCAGTAAATATTCTTTGAACGGTATCCCTCCGGCGTAACCTCTCATCTTGCCGTCCGATCCTATCACGCGGTGACACGGTATCACGATGGATATTGGATTCTTTCCGACGGCGGAGGCCACGGCCCTTACGGCCAGGGGAAAGCCCGCATCCGCGGCGATCTCTTTGTACGTTCTCGTTTCCCCGTAGGGGATCCTCATCAGCGAATCGCAGACCCTTCTCTGAAGTTCGCTTCCTCCGACGGTGAAGGGAACGCTGAACTCTTTTCTTTCTCCGTCAAAATATTCATCGAGCTGGGTCATAGTCATTTCGATAACTTCCGTGATCTCCTCCGTCACGTATCTTTTCTCGAATCCGATGTAAGTTACCGTCTCACCGGACGCGCATATGTGCACGGCACCCGCCGGCGTTCCGAACGATGCTCCCGACATGCTCACGGGATGACATCCTCGGTTATATCGTTGTTCGTCCCGTTGGCTGTGCGTTCATCTTTTCCTCTTCGCTCCGGTCGTTCTTCCCGCCTTCCTGCGGGAAGTTCTGTTTTTCTTCCGGACCGGGGGAAGTTGTCCGTTCCGGCGTATCTTCTGAGCCTTTCCGCCTCTATGAAACAGGTCTCAAGCCGTTCCTCCCCGGCGGCGCCGAACGATCCGGGACGTTAAAGATACGAACACGGTAACGGCAACAATGTTTATCATCCGGTTCGGCCTGCCGCACAGTATGACGGCCGAGCTGACAAGAACGCATTACATCATTCTTTTTGTTTTGGCATTGCTGCCGCTGATCGTTGCGCTCATAGCGTTACCGTTCATGCCCGATACGGTCCCGGCGCATCGTTCGTGGGGCGGTATCGTCGACAGGTGGGGCAGCAAGTACGAAACACTCGTGCTTCCCGCGATAGCGCTGGTCACGGGGCTGTTCATGATATGGATGACAAAGTTCTCGGCCGGCAAGGACGATTATGCCGGAAGGATGGTGTTCTGTATCTCCGTGGGAACAGCGCTCCTTTTCATCGCGATCACAATATGGCTGGTATACGATCGGCTGACATTCGCGGCCTGATATCTTTCACATCGTTCCTCACGGAACAGAATAAAAATGCAGCCGCAGTTCGGAAAGATCGCGAACACGGCGAGGATAACGGGACCGGCATACGCACGATCGAACGCGGCGATCCCGGTTCTCATCCGAGCAGGACCGGAGGGGGACACTGACAGTTCGTCCCGTACGGTCCGAACTCTGTGTTGTAATAGTAAGTGCGAGTGCCGGGATTCGAACCCGAGTCCTAAACTTGGCAAGCTCAAGTGATAACCAACTACACTACACTCGCATTGTAGAGCGGTGAACAAATCGTTGAATATAAAGTTTAGGTTGTGCCTGTTACTAACGGATGAGGGGTATCGATTCTTTAACGGCGTTGTAATTCTGAGTAGATATTTATATACCCGTAATTAATCGCGCACCCGTTACAAACGGGGTCTGCGCAGTCGCAGGCAGTGAGTTTCAGAACCAGTGATATCATGGTTTCAGAGTTTGAAGAGTTAGGGATCTCATCCAGTGTCGTAAAGGCTATGGAGTCCATGGGCTGGACGACGCCCACACCGATACAGAGTTCGTCGATACCCGAAGGCATAAGCGGAGCGGACATGTTCGCGCAGGCGCAGACCGGTACGGGAAAAACGGGAGCGTTCGGTTCCATAATCTTATCAAGGATAGGATCGGATCAGAAGATACCGTCGTCCATAATACTCGCGCCGACCAGAGAATTGGCCACGCAGGTGTCCGACGAGATGAACAAACTGGCGTTATATTCGGGACATAAATGTGTTGCGATCTACGGCGGTGCGTCGATAGAGGGACAGATAGCGAAACTGAGCAAAGGAGCGGACGTGATCGCCGGGACCCCCGGCAGAGTTAAAGACATGATACAGCGCGGGAACCTGAACCTGTCGAACATCTCGATACTGGTCCTCGATGAAGCGGATCGTATGCTGGACATGGGTTTTATCGAAGATATAGAGTTCATACTGTCGGCGATGCCCAAGGGAAGGCAGACGCTGCTGTTCTCCGCCACGCTTTCCGAGAACGTGAAACGTCTGGCCACCGATTACATGGTGAAGCCTAAGGAAATAACGGTATCGGAGGACGAACTTGTTCTCGATCTCACGAAGCAGTATTATATCTCGGTGGGAAGAAGGAACAAGGTATGGGCGTTATGCCGTATCCTGGACATCGACAGACCGAAGGCGATAATATTCTGCCAGACGAAGAGGATGGTGGACATCCTCGACGAAAGGTTAAAGGGTCTCGATTACAAAGCGGAAGCGATCCACGGGGATATGTCCCAAACGAGAAGGGAAAAAGTTCTGAAGGATTTCAAGAGCGGCAACAT
>WRKA01000154.1 GCA_009778265.1 Methanomassiliicoccaceae archaeon
ATCAGCGGACACCAGTCCCCTCCGCCGATGAGATACGATCCCTCTTTTTGTGTCACATATCTTTTTTTGAATTCGTCCGTGTGCATCTTCAGAGCTTTGCCCAGGCGCATCATGTCCGTGATACTTACGTTAACTCCGATCAGCTGGTTGCAGCAGCTTCCGCACATCGCACATTTAAATTTTTTATCGAGTTCGGCTGCGACCGATCGGACGGCCGACATCATATTTTTCATCTTTTCCGGTTCTTCGGACAGACCTTCCTTCGCCTTTTCGTACAATATCGTCAATTGTCCTAAGTACAGAAGAAGATCGTCCGATTCGGCGGGACCTCTGAAACCGTTCATATCGGACCCGGACACAGGATCTCTTATGATGGGGCTGCCTCCCGCACATCGGGAGCGCATACGGCCGTTACCCGCCGTATGCGTCCTTTCATCATTTTTTCTTGCCTTCTTTCCTTGCGATCTCCGTCCACTCTACGCCCTCTTCCGATCCGTTCTCCGCCTCACGATACTCTCCGAGTACGGATACTTCGATGTCCTGTGCGCTGATGTTGAAGAAATAACTCTTCGCTTCGCTGAGGTTCTCAAATCTTTTTTCGCTTTTGTATCCGTCGTCGTAGACCGTTCTCACTTCGTAACCTATGAGATCATCGCTCATTCATCGCACCTCTTTATCCCCCCCGTTCTCATCAAAGCATTTGAACTTATCGCATTGCCGCTCCTTCGCAAAGACAGAAAGGGTGTGTGCGCGGCAATACCGAAAAAGATTATCAATTCATATTTTATGTAAAGGATGGAGATCGTGAACATTAATATCATCGGAGTGGTCGCAAGTCCGCGACGGGAAGGCAACACCGCCTGGGCGGTGAACAGGATACTCGAAGGTGCGAAAGAATGCGGAGCGGAAATTCATTGCTTCTGTTTCAGCGATCTTGATATCGGTCCGTGCAGAGGTTGTCTGAGATGTAAAAAAGGTGATAAAGGATGTGTCGTCGACGACGATATGCAGACGATCTACGGATCGATCGCGCACGCCGACGCTATTATCTTAGGTTCGCCCGTCTACATGGGACAGATGAGCGCACAGGCGAAATTATTTACCGACAGACTTTTCGCATGTTCCTCTCCCCGCTTCTCTCCGTATTTCAAAGAGAACGGGGTGAAGAAAAAGATGGTCCTTGTATTCACTCAGGGAAATCCCGACAGTGATAAGTTCAGAACGTATTTCAATTACACAAGAGATATGTTCCGACTGCTGGAGTTCGATGTCACGGGGGTGCATGTCATCGCCGGTCTCAGGAACGGGCCTGCGAACGGGAGAATTGAATTGCATTCCGCCATGAAAGATATCGGTTCGTCGTTGGTCTCGGAACAATAACGGGGAAAGTTATTAGATAACCTCGCGATACACAGAGCATGGAAAAGAAGGGAAGGTTCAGAGGCGCCAGACATGCGCCCAAACGTCTCGAGGGGGAGATGATGGCCATGTCCAGGAGACTCTCCGAAGATCCGGGCATTCTGAGACCGAAGTGCGCCGGAAATTGCAGAAAATGCCACTTCGATAAAACGTTCGCCGATATCGAGAGACTTGAGAAACTGAAAGGAAGCGCCGAAGCCCTTAACAAAATGTCGCAGAGGGGCGGCGATGACATTGTGAAAGCATATGCGGGAACGATCTCGATATATGCGTCCGGCGTCGTTCCTCCGATGACGGCGGCGAAACTTGCCGGCGAGGACGTTCCGTTCATACTGAGAGGTTCCGTCGGTAACGATAAACTGATAGGGATGCAATATTACGACGATCCTCAGAAAAGATTGCTGTTATACAACAGCTTCGCGAAAAAGAAGAAGCTGCATATGTATTCGCTCAACGACATTTTAGTATGTTCGAACATGCCCAACATGCCCGAGGATTATCTTCTGGACCTTTTCTGCGAGACGCCGTACGACTTCGGCGAGGACCGGGTGGACTGCGGACACGTCTCCGACGGAACGCTGGTGATACATATAAGATCGTTAAAAGAGAACGTACGTATATGCAGCGACTGCGCCGCCGACGTTTCAACGCTTCAGTATCTTATATCCAGAATGATCGCCATCGATCCGATGGATGATTTTGAGGTCTCCGTGGAACATAAATATCATGCGTCGAAAGAAGGGGACGCGGATAAGATAACCGGAGATATGCTGAAACAGTACGCTTACGGGAAGATCACGGACCGCGGCATCGTGGATACGATACTGCGGGGAAAAAGAAAGGACCTGACGAGCAGCGGCGAGTCGGCCTACATCATCGACACAAAAAATTACGGCCCCGATCTGGATGCGTTCGTGACGGACCTTAAAGGAACGGATAAGGAAAAAGAATTGCTGAAAGCGTATCTTGCGAAGAACAAGAGAGCGGTGATCCTTAAAAGCGACAGGATGAGCGAGGCCTTGGCGTCCGTGTGGAAGGACGGAGGCAGAGAGATACTCGTGATGGCATCATCCGACGCCGTCGTCGACAAGATGGGCGACATCTCCAAATTGTTTCCCACGCAGGCGATAGCGGATGCCGTGGTCGGTCAGATGTCGCTGTCCGTTGCCGCGAAGATACCGGAGATCAAAGGTCTCGGACCGATCGGAAAACTTGCCGATAAATTCGCGAGATCGGTGAAAGCGGGCGGCGCCGCGATGCTGAAAAAGGATATAGACAACGCGTCGCTGAAAGAGGTGCGCTCGAAAGCGCTGGCCAGGGCGTTCGTGATATCTTCGAAGATAACCGAAAAATTCGTATGGAAATGGTCCGCCGAGGAAGAGGACCTCGCAAAGTTCCTTTTACCTTTCGTGGACCGTTTAATAGCGGCGGAAGGAAAGGAATACGTGGCGGCGCTGGAGAACATACTCGCCGCATCGGGTTCCGGAGAGCGTCTATAGTCTCGCCGAACTAACAGATCCGTTTCTGAAATTGATTTGTAAAATGATGGTGTATTTAGCAAAATTTAAAATATTATTGTTAAATACACCATACAAATAACGGTACATCGATTGAATAAGTCCGATATCACAGGAGGCACCCGATTGAAATACGATGCAGTGTTGAAAAAAATGGGATCTGATACATTTCGCAGACAAGATGTGTTGAACGCTTTACTGACCGCATATCCGGATTACAACGCCGGCTCATTTAACAGACATTTTTCGAAATTACTTTCGAACGATCTGATGGAAAGCGTAGGAGAGGATATGTATATCGCGGCCTCTCCGGACACCTATAGAAGGATCTACGTTCATAAGGGTCCGAGTCCGGAACTGTCGGATCTCGGATCGTTCCTGAACGCCGAGTTTCCGCTCGCCGATTTTCTGATAATGGAGACCGTTCAGCTGAATGAATTCTTTGATCACCAAACAGCACAGAACACGATGATCGTTATGACCGAGAAAATGCTGATGGATGTTTTTTTTGAAAAAATAAAAGAAAGGTTCTCGTCCGTATTGTTCGCACCGAAGGCCGATGACCTTCAGCGATACGGAATAAATAACACGATAATAATTGAAAAGCTGAGCACCCGGTACCCGAAAAATCCGAGACAGAGACACAGCCATTCCATTGAGAAACTGACGGTCGATCTCTTTGCTGAAAGAACGATAAGAGCGGTTGTGAATGCGAACGATCGTCCTGCGGCCCTGGAGACGATCTTCAAGAGATACAGAATTAACGAGACCAGACTGTTCAACTATGCGAGAACAAGACGTGTGGATGCGGAGATACGCAGGATCATCAGAAACGATACCGCCATTAAATTATATACAGAAAAAGGAAACAGATAATATGCTTAAAAAGAATAATTTTACATTAGAGAACATCAGAAGACTTAAGATCGAGACCGGACACGACCCGTCGCTTCTTGAACGAGCGGTATACGCTTTCGGTCTCCTGGAAGCATTGTCGCGGGCAGGACTCGACTTCGTTTTCAAAGGCGGCACCTGTCTCATGTTGCTTTTGGACGAGCCGAAGCGACTTTCAACAGATATAGACATAATCGTCAAGCCGTGTACGGACATTGATCTGTTCATTGAAAAAGCGGCTGAGATATTTCCCTTTGTCGGCTGTGAGGAACAAATACGGCGTACGGCACGAAAGATAGAAAAAAAACATTTTAAGTTCCTCTACAGGTCACCTGTTAGGAATGAGGATCTGTACATCATTTTGGACGTGGTATTCGAAGAAAATAATTATTCGAGCACATTAAAAAAAGAAATAGTCAATTCCTTGTTAGATACAGAGCCCCCTGCGACATACATAACTGTACCGACCGTGAACTGCATCTTGGGCGATAAATTAACGGCTTTCGCACCCCATACGATCGGCATCCCTTTCGGCATAGGGAAGGAGATGGAGATAATAAAACAACTTTATGACATCGCGACGCTCGCTGATAAAGTGGATAACTTTTCGGAGGTCAAGGATACGTATAAGCGCTTTGCAGAAAAGGAGATTGAATATCGCGGACTTGAGAATATGAGTTTTCAAGACGCTCTCGTTGACAGTTTCAATGCTGCTCTGACGATGATCGGCAAAGGCAAACTGTTCCCGAACGATCACGAATATCTTTCGGATGGGGTACGTCGCATAAAAGGACACATCTTTGATGGTTACTCGCCGGTGATCGCAGAAAAACAATCCTGTCGTGTTGCGTACCTGATAGCGAACATTCTCGCGGACAGAGAAGAATTCATGCGAATTACCGACACCGCTCCTTATGCAGACAGATCCATAATAAACCCCGACTACAAAAAATTGAACTATGTCAAAAAGGCAGATCTGACGGACTTTGCCTATTTATATGAGGCAACAAGATTGTTCGAAACGAAAGTATCGAATAACACGGAGGGCAGACAGTAGCTATTTCGGAATTTATTGTAGATCACATCATGCCGGATCATAATATTCTGACGTCGGCGACATAATGCGACACGGCGGGAGCAAAGGATTTCACTTCCTTCACCGTAAGCACTTCATACCCGTCCTTTCCTAACGCTTCCGAGAATATTGCGTTCAGTCTTTCCATGTGTTCGGAGACGTAGAATGTGTCGTGATAGTGTATCGTTCCTCCGGACCTGATCATCTCTTTGGCTTTTCCGAGAAATTCCGACGTTCTTTGCACGTATCCCATGATTATCCTGTCCGCGTCCCTGATCTCAAGTTCGCGGTTATCGCCGAGTACCGGCACGACGATGCCGGAGACATCGTTCATACGTATGTTCTGGCAAAGATAATGATAAGAATCCGGATTCTTCTCACACGCTATCACCTTCTTCGCACCTGTGAACTTTGCTATCGGTAACGAAAAATAACCGATGCCGGCGAACATATCGACCACCACTTCGTTAGTGCAGTCCAAATGTTTCATCCTGCCTCGTTCGTCCGTATTTCCGGAGGCGAACATTATTTTCGTGACATCGAATCTGTATCTTATGCCGTTCTCCAGTCTCACGGATTCCGTATCGCTGCCGAATAACACTTCCATCTTCGGCCTCCTTAACTCCCCGGAAACGCCGCCGATGTCCGCGCATACCGTCTTTGCGTTCAGTTCCTCTCCGTAGACCCTGCCGATCTCGCTTTTGTACGGAATTGCGTTGTCATTGATCCTCAGAATGACGATATCGCCGACGAATTCCCACCTCATCGGAAGATCGCGGATCACGCTGCCGGGAAGATGTGCCAGTCTCTCCATTATCCTGTTCTGCGGACTTCTTGTCGCGCGTTCGAACGTGTCCCCGTCGACGACCTCTATGTTCAATTCTCTTACGTCGTTCTCCCTGCCGCCGTAAATGGGAACGTATCTTTCGTTACCGTGTCTCAGGATCTTCGCCGATCTGTCCGCTATCCCGGATGCTATCAGCTTCGGTATCATCTCCGATGCTTTGTCGTTCGGTATCACAGCTAATCTCATTTCGACCTCATCAGACCTTTCAGCATGACCGGCACTAACTGTGCGGCGACCGCCGGATTCATAAGTATATGGGGAAGAAGATCGCTGGGATGATCGATATCGCCGCCGCTGAGGATCTTCCTTATGTTCTCTTTGTTCACGATACCGCATATCTTATTCAGTTCGTCATCCGTCATCGTCAGGTACATCCTTCTGAAACGGTATCCCCTTTTCAGTTCTCTGCCTACGTCCCTCTTCCATCTTTTTTCATATATTCCCAAAAATCCTTCGGAGAAGTTCTCTTCATCGAACGCTTCGCAAATTGTTTCCGCGGCCGCATGACACGACCTGAACGCCGGCTGCAGTCCTCCGCCGGATATCGGTTTCACCTGACACGCCGCATCACCGACCAATAACAAACGTTCCGCGTACGTCCTTCTCTGACCTCCCAAGGGTATCCTTCCGCTGTATTTTTTTATTATTTCCTTATTATCCAGACATGATATTTTCAGTAATCTTTTCATATATTCCGACGGCGGTCCCGATGACCATGACGTGCAGAGACCGACCCGTGTCATGTCTCCGAACGGTATCTCCCACGAGAAGAACCCGGGTGCGATGTCCGAACCTATGCGGATGTTTATCATCTCCTGATCGTCCGACCGGTGCCTTATGTCGGCCTGGATCCCTCTTACGTATTCCTCGGGCAGGTTATCGTCCATCGTCCTCGCAAATTTGGAATTATGACCGTCCGCGCCTATTATGACCGGCGCCGAGAATTCGCCTTTATCTGTGTTAACGTGAACGGTATCATCTTTAATTCTGTGAGAGGCCGCATGAACACCGTACGCATGATCGACGCCGTCATCCGCGGCCTTCGACGCCATCAGTGTGTCAAGCTCCTCACGATCTATCAGTACCGCCTTGTGCTCCTTCGACCGTATCGTTATGCGTTCTCCGTTCGGAAATATTATGTTCGTTCCGTACAGTTTATTCAGTATCCCCGGCCTGACGCCGGAGAGTTCTATGACCTCGTCGGAGACCAGACCGGTGCACTGCACCGGTCTCCCGGGAATTTCGTGCTCTTCGATAACGAGAACATCATGATCCTCCGCGAGCAGCGACGCCACTTTATTACCGGCGGGTCCGCCCCCGATCACGATGATATCGTACATAAGATCATTTTTTCTTTGACTTTTCGTGATCGGCAAGGAACAGTCTGATCCCTTCGTCCGTCTTCGGGTGGGAGACCATCTTCTTCAGTATGTCATACGGGATCGTCGCTATGTCCGCCCCGATCGTCGCCGCTTCCAGTACGTGCACGGGATGTCTGATGGATGCGGCGATCACTTCCGTCTCCGTATCGTAATTCCTGAACACCGTAACGATCTGCGACAGAAGATCGGAACCTATCTGACCGATATCGTCCAGACGTCCTACGAACGGCGATACGAACCTTGCTCCCGCCTTCGCGGCCAATAATGCTTGGTGGGGTGAGAATATCAGTGTCATGTTCACGTCGATACCCTCCGCCGATAATACTTTCGTCGCTTTCAGCGATTCGATGCACATCGGTAATTTCACGTTAATGTTCTGATGGATCCCGGAAAGCTCCCTGCCTTCCTTTATCATCCCTTCCGCGTCAAGCGATATCGCCTCCGCGGATATGGGGCCGTCGACTATCTTCGAGATCTCGGTCACGCATGTCTTAAGATCGGTCCTCTCTTTTGCTATGAGGCTCGGATTCGTTGTTACGCCGTCCAATATACCCCAGCTGTTGATCTCCTTTATCATTTCGATGTTCGCCGTGTCGATGAATATCTTCATTTCTTTCCCCTCTTCCGAATTGCGTTCTCCGCCGCTTCCGCGACGTCCTTCGCCGTAAGCCCGTATTTTTTCATTAATTCGGCGGGATCCCCGGATTCGCCGAACATATCTTTCACCCCTACCCTGATCAGCGGCACCGGTATGTTCTCCGATAAACATTCCGAAACGGCGGAACCCAGACCGCCTATGATGCTGTGCTCTTCCGCCGTCACCGCGCATCCCGTTCTTGAGACGGATGCTATTATCGTTCCGGAATCCAGGGGTTTTATTGTCGAGACGTTCATCACTTCCGCCGATATCCCCTTCTCCGAAAGGATGTCCGCCGCTTCCAGACACGAAGTGACCATCTGACCCGTTCCTATCAATGTGACATCTTTTCCCTCTCTGAGGACCGTTGCTTTCCCTATTTCGAATTTAACGTTCTCGGGAGTGATCATCGGAAAGTCCGCGCGTCCCATCCTCATGTAGCACGGACCGTTGTGTTCCGCTATCGCGATCGTTGCCGCGTATGCCTCGTTCGCATCCGCCGGCGATATGACGGTCATGTTGGGAAGCGCCCTCATTATCGCCATATCCTCCAGGGCCTGATGCGAAGCTCCGTCCCCGCCGACGCTGATGCCGCAGTGCGTTGCGACGATCTTCACATTAAGCTTCGGATATGCCACCGCCTGTCTGATCTGTTCCCAGCAGCGCCCGGTCGCGAATACTGCGAACGTTGACGCGAATACCGTCTTTCCCGATAATGCTAAACCGGCGGCCACGCCGATCATGTTCTGCTCCGCTATCCCTATCTGAATGAACCTCTCCTTCGCCACTTTTTCGAAGTCGGACGATCTTGTGGACCCTCCGAGGTCCGCGTCCAGTACGACCACGTCCTTTTTCGCCGAGAGTTCGGCCAACGCTTTTCCGTAATACATGCGCTGCGCCGCCGTGTTCTTGGTCATCCGATCCTCTCCCTGAGTTCTCTGAGAGCTATCTCCTTCTCATCCGGTTTACACGCTTTTCCGTGGAAGTCGGCGTTGTTCTCCATGAACGAGACGCCCTTTCCTTTCACCGTGTTCAGAATTATTGCGGACGGCCTGCCCGCCTTCTTCGCTTTGGCGCATGTGCTTATTATCTTCTTCACATCGTGTCCGTCTATCGAGAACACTTTGAGGCCGAATGCTTTCAGCTTGTCCGATAACGGGTCGATGGACATCGTTCTTTCCGTCTCGCCCATTATCTGCAGACGGTTGCGGTCCACGAATACCGTCAGATTATCCAGTTTGTAGTGGGATGCGAGCATCATGGCTTCCCAGTTCTGCCCGCTCTGTAGTTCTCCGTCGCCCACCAGACAGTAGATCCTGTTCTCTCTCTTGTCAAGTTTCGAAGCGAGCGC
>WRKA01000155.1 GCA_009778265.1 Methanomassiliicoccaceae archaeon
GGCGGACATCCTTATGCTCACGTTCACGAACAACGCCGCGGCGGAGATGGAAGAACGCGTGAAAGGGGAGATCGCATCGTCCGGAAAGAGCGGCGACGTGAGATCGTCCACATTCGATTCCTTCTGCATGCGCGTCGTGATGGAATCCCCGGAGAGCGCCGGAAGGTTCTTCAGAACGAAGGAGACGTTAACAAGGAACGCCGGACTGGTCCAGAACGAGTCGCTGAATCTGGAATATTTCAGGAACGTGTACACAAGGTTCATAAGAAGATACGGAAGGATGTACGGCAACATACCGGCGATCGTCGGTACCGCGACGGAAGATGTTTACGACGTCATACAGAGACTGATGTCCATAGGCATCGCACCCACCCACGAGGGCGAGTGGTTCGGCCGCGACACCGGTGTGCTTCTCGGAGATGCTGATAAATTGAAGGAGAAGCTCCGCCGCACGGAGTTATCGGATGGATACAAAAAAGCGGGTAACAGGATACATCCGGAGAGGGGGGCGGAGAATGTGACGGAAAAAATGATCGATGAAGCGGTCGACGACAAAAGAGAGACGCTCCTCTCCTTCCTGAACGGCGTATATTACGAATTCATAAGAAGTTCGATCGCCGACAACAGACTGACGTTCTCTCTGAACGCATTGTTCGCGTTCATCATACTTTACAGCAACAGACAGGTACGGAACATGATGTCCTTCCGTTATGTGATGATAGATGAGTTCCAGGATACGAACGAACTGCAGTTCATGATCTCCCTGCTGATCCTTAAGGAACCGAACCTCTGCGCGGTCGGCGACTGGAAACAGGGGATATACGGGTTCAGATACGCGTCCATCGAGAACATAACGAATTTCTCGGAACGTCTGAACGAGATGAGAAGATTCCTGAACAAAGGGGAGAAAAGGGTGACGAAACTCCCGGACCCGGCGGAACTTCAGCTTACGGAGAACTACAGAAGCACGCAGAGGATCATCGACGCGTCGTTCGGCGCCCTGAGGTGCAGGGCAAAAGAGGACGACGATTCCCTGGACACCGAATGGCTCAAAGATAACGTGACCGAACTGAGAGCGGTAAGGGACGACGATCTCACGGAGGTCGAGAAGATACATGCCGGCGATCATGAAAAAGAGATACTGGCTATAATAGAAAAGATAAACGGATATGTCACCGATCCCAAGTATGTGATAACGGAATACGACAAAAGAACGGGCGCGGTCACGGAAAGAAGACCCGGATACGGGGACATCGCCGTTCTTTGCCGCAACGGCGCAATGTGTACCGACGTGAAGAACGCCGCGGACGCGTACAACATACCGGCGCATCTCCAGGGAGACGTGAACATAATGGCCACACGCGAGGGAAAGCTTGCGCTGGCGTGGCTTCGTTACATAAACAACAAAAAGGACGTCCGGGGGCCGGTGGCGATACTCACGGACATCGGCTACACATTATCGGAAATGAAAGAGATGTTCCCGAAAAGGTACGGGACGGACAACGTACCAGATGAACTGAAAGAGATCAGGAACACGCTGATAAGGAAGAAAAGAAGGATCAACGACCTTCTGACATCCGTATTCCGATATCACGGACTGAACAACGACATAACGCAATCCGTGATCTCGGTGATATCGTCGGCGCACAGCGGAAGCATGCTTACCGTTTCGGACGTGATCGGACTGATCGAATCGGACATCGGAAGATCTTCCGCATATCCGGTCGACGCATTACTGGACGGACGTTCGGTGATGATACAGACGATGCATAAGTCCAAGGGACTGGAATATCCTATCGTCATCGTCGGAGGGCTGACGGCGGGCAAGATGCCTTCCACGAAGAACATACACCCTCTGATAACGTTCGATCCTTTGTACGGAGTGAGGATAAGAAAGGAATATGTTGTGATAGGAGGACATCACGAACTATTCGACTGCTGGAAATGGGAGATAATAAAACAGATAACGGGGCCGGACAGGAACGGAGAAAGGCGGCTGTTCTTCGTCGCGTTATCGAGAGCGAAACAGTATATAACGATAACAAGCAGCGGAAAGACCCCTTCGTTCTTCTTCAAGGATATTCACGGCATCGTGAAAGAAACGGACCCCGACCCGGAGAAGATGTCGTCCGGACGTTCCGAAAGCGTGTGCGAACGTCCTCCGATACCCGTATACAAGCAAAGAAGAAAGAGGGTCTCGCTTCACGACATAATGGGAGAGTACGAAGAGAGCGGCGGCGGAAAAGGCGCGGAACACGGGATACGCGTCCATAAGGAGGCGCAGAGGATCATGTCCGGAATGGGATCCGCCGAGGACAGCGATGAGACAAGATACATCAAAAAGATCTTCGATTCCCTTAAGGGCGCAAAAATAATGACGGAGATCGATTGTTCTCTTCCGGTCGAAGATATAACGGTGGCCGGCCGCATAGATATGCTGGCGGTGTTCGACGACCGTACAGAGGTGCATGATTTCAAAACGGATATGAACAGGATCAACGAACCCAGATATGTGATACAGCTGAGCGTCTATGCGCATGCGGCCGCGTCGCTGGGAAGACCGGTGATATGTTATATCGATTACGTTTCGCAGGGCATTTCCGTAAATGTTCCGATACTCACCGCGAAAGAGATATACGGACTTGTGAAATGATCCGCGATCGTCGGACCCCGAAGGGTCCGGTCCTTAGCGGACATGGCCGCCGTTTCAAGATTCAGAGGGCCTGCGCTGTGAAAAATCTGACAGACCGGATTGTGGTCTTTGGGTTTTCTCATAACGGGCGGTGTCGAAACAGATATTGAATAATTTGGAATATGTAGTGATACCTATCCCGTCCAGTTCCGATAAGTGCCAGAAACGTTTGACCGGAGCGGCGGATCGCAATGCATCCTTTTGTTTTTTTGTTAGTCTGAGCATATCTTTCAATATCGAGACATTATTATCGTTGAAGATCGAGACCATTTTCGCTTCGATCCCTCGCGCTTCTTCCATGATATCTAAACAGACAATAACATCGATCTCAAGATCGGACAGATATTTTTCCATAAGCGTTTTCACAACTGCCCAGTCTAATCCGCCGTTTGATGTTCCCAGCTTCGGGAATGCGATGTTCTTAAAATCAGACCGGTCGTATGTTCTCACGAAATCTTTTAACCCGGACTCTATCCATTCGATCTTGGAAGGATATTTGAAATCCTGTTTGGTAGGAAAGTTGACTATTGTGTATCCCTCATCCTTAAAATGAGATACCTTCCCTACTTGTATCTCATTCTTTTCACACCTTTCCTTGTAATTGTCGAACATTTTCGGAAATCGTAGTTTGAACTCTAGAGCGATGCCTGCCCCCATGACACCTGTACAATTTACGGTATTGACCATCGCTTCGGCACGAGCATTAAAGACTGTACCGTCATAATATTTTAACATGTGGACACCTAATCGAACATTCCCGGTCCGGTTACAGATCGAGAGTCACTTCCAAATTTATTCCATGCGTTGTGATAAGTGTCCTATATGGTTCGGTAAATACTTATGTTTTTTTGGTTTAAGGCTGACAAGACATCGTGCTCTTATCACAGCAGTTCATGATCCTGCTTCCGGATAATAGAGAGTGGGGGCGTATCAGTATACGTTCATTTCTCTTCGTTCAATTCTTTTCTCAGCGAAGCGACGATCGTTTCCATGACCTTGATCCTTCCGTACTTCTTGTCCTGGGATTCGATCACGGTCCAAGGCGCCTCCGGCGTGTTCGTGAGTCCGATCATCCTGTCCGCGTATCTTTCGTACTCGTCCCACTTCGAACGGTTCCTCCAGTCCTCGTCGTTGATCTTCCAATTCTTTATCGGATCGCCGATACGTTCCTCGAACCTTCTGAGCTGCTCCTCCTTATCTATCTCTAACCAAAATTTCAGAACGATCGAGCCGGAACGTCTCAGCATCCTTTCGAAAAGGTCCATCTCGAGATGCGACCTCTGATACTCTTCGGGAGTGCATAACCCTTCGATCGGTTCGACCATCATCCTTCCGTACCAGCTTCTGTCGAATATCGTTATCATCCCGTCCTCCGGCGCCTTCGGACAGAATCTCCATAGATGGTCATGGGACAGTTCTTCCGAAGTGGGAGCGGATATCGACACGGCGCGGTAACCTCTGGGATTCAGCGCGTTCGATACGCGTTTTATCGTCCCTCCCTTTCCGGCGGCGTCCCATCCTTCGAACACCAGTACCAGCGAACGTTCCGTTCTGGCGAGAGCGCATTGCAGTTCCTCGAGCTCGGACGACAGCTTTTTCAAATTGTCCTTATAATCGGCGCCGGCCGCCGCCGACAGGTCGGCGCCTCCGCGCGGATTCTCGTATAAGGGGGTGCACGAGGGTACGGTCCTCGGGACGGGAACGCTTTCGAGGCGTTCGGCAAGGACTGACGCCATCTCCGACAGCGTCTGATCGCGCGACCCCATCTGCAGGACGTTCCACGGCGCGTTCGGTGTGTTCGTATCTCTAAGCAGCGACGCCACGTTCGCGTTGTTCACATTGTATCCCTGTGTGCGGTGGCCTCCCATGCTTATCTTCCCGCAGTCCTCGAAATCCTGTTCGCAGTCCGCGTCCAGCGGATCTCTGACGTTAAGATAGATCTTCACGAGTAGCGTACCGTTATCGGTAATGAATCTCTCCAGCTCCAGGATGTTCTCCGTCCCTTTTTTAAGTCTTTCCGGCCGTTCCGTCAGGGACTCGAACAGCTGGCCGTACCATCCCCTGTCGAATATGCCGAACATGCCTTTCGCGGGCATCGCTTCCAGATACTTTATCGGTCTGCGCCTTCCTCCCTCCTCCGGAATGAAATGATGATACTCTATACCTCTCGGCTCAAGTTTGTTTATGAGATCGCCGATCGCCCTTCCCATGCCTTTGCACCCGCATCCCTCCACCAGCAGAAGTACCGGGACGTTCCTGTCGAAAAGTTCGTGCTGCATCCGTCTGAGTCTTTTGAATATATCCTCTTTCTCCTTCTTTCCGCCGTCCGCCATATGACGTCATTGTTCTATGATGTGAAATACATTCGGTAGGGACCGGGGTCCGGGAACGGCCGATCCTTGAAAATATCCGCCCCGGATACAGAGAACATGTTTAATATGATGGATCGATAGAATAATATGACCTTCCGCACAGACGGCAAAGAACGGCCCGGGACCCCGGACGAAGATGAAAAGGATGCTTCCGAATATCGGAGAGAACTTATCTCCGGAGCGGAAGAGGGGGATGCGGCCGCCGTATACGAACTCGGTCTCGCATACCAGAAAGGTGACGGCGTACCGAAGGACGATAAAAAGGCGGCCGAATTGTTCAGGCTCGTCGCGGAAGAGGCGGACGACGATTTCATAAGATTTTGTCTGAACACTCTGCGCCTGATCGGATCCTGCGAGGACGGTGCGGATCACGAACGGGCGGCGGAATTATACAGGAGCGTCGCAGAAATGGGTCTCTGGGACATGGGTCTCGGTCCGCGCTGCGAGATGGACGAGAAGATGTGGTTCAGGCTTGCCGCAATGAACGGAGATGTGTTCGCTCAGCGGAACCTCGGTTTCATCTATCTGGACATCTCCCCTCCCGATCACGAGGAGTCGGCCGTGTGGATGAGGATGGCGGCGGAGAACGGGGACGTGATGGCGCAGAACGGCCTCGGATATCTTTACGAGAACGGACTCGGCGTTCCGCAGGATCATTACGAAGCGGCCCGGTGGTACTTCATGGCGGCGGAAAAGGGGCACAGAGGCGCCATGGAAGCTTTCGAACGAATGTATAATGAAGGGCTGATCGTGCTTCGGGACGATGCGGACCGAAAGGAATGAGACGCGTCCGTTGCATCCTTTTATCCGTCCGGAACGGTCCCTCCGCTACCTTATGATGTCTTCTCGGTCTCGTTCGAATCCTTGATCGTTCCGAACAATACCTTCCTTTCCTGTTTTGTTACGTTCCTGTATTCCCCTTCCTTCAGATCCCCCAGCGTTATGTTCAGTATACGCACTCTTTTCAGTGCGGTCACTTCGTAACCCAGATGCTCGCACATCCTCCTTATCTGTCTGTTCATCCCCTGTGTCAGGATTATCCTGAATTTTTTGCTGCCTATGCGTTCGACGGAACATTTCTTGGTCATCGTCCCGAGTATCGGGACCCCGGCCGACATCTTATCGATGAACGTTCTTGTGATAGGTCTGTGAACGGTGACAACGTATTCCTTTTCATGATCGTACCTGGACCTCATCATCCTGTTGACGAGATCGCCGTTGTTCGTCATAAGTATCAGACCTTCCGAATCCTTGTCCAAACGTCCGATCGGATATATCCGTTCTCTGAAACCGATGAAATCGACGATGTTGTCCTTCTCTTTGCTTTCGGTGGTGCACACGATCCCTTTGGGTTTGTTCACCGCTATCAGTACAGTTCCTTTATCGCTGTTTATTCTTTTATTGTCAACACGTATATCCTGTTCTCCGGATACGGTCATTCCCGTAACGGCGGCGGCGCCGTCGACGGTCACCCTTCCCTCCTCTATCATACGGTCGGCCTCGCGTCTTGAACAGAATCCGGAATCGCTGATGAATTTGTTTATGCGCACCGTATCGGAAGGGATCATACGTACATGATCGATCGCGGCGGTATCAATATTACGGTGACCGCCATCTTTAATAATTGTTTCTATATCGGATGTAAGAGTGATCACATGGATGAGGCGGCCGTAAAGAGGGCTCAGGAGCACTTCGGTAAGCTTTTGAAGAAGCAGATGGAAAGAATAGATCGGATGAGATCGTCCGGCGGACAGACAGATCTTTCGAAAACGGATAAAATAATAATCGGTGTGTGCGGAGGCGACGGTATCGGACCGTATATCTGCGCATCGGCGAGACTTGTGATGGAACATCTTCTCGCCGACAGGATAAAGAGCGGCAACATCGAAGTGAGGACAATAGACGGCCTTACAATAGAAAGAAGAGTGGAGGTCATGAAGGCGATCCCGGACGACACTCTCGAGGAACTTAAAAAATGCCATCTTATCCTGAAAGGGCCGACGACCACGCCGAAAAAAGGCGACCCGTGGCCCAATATCGAGAGCGCCAACGTCGCTATGAGAAAGGAACTGGACCTTTTCGCCAACGTCCGTCCGGTAAAGGTGCCCGAACTGGGAGTGGACTGGATATTCTTCCGTGAGAATACGGAAGGCAGCTACGCTTTAGGGAGCGACGGCATAGACGTGAACGACGATCTCGCGATAGACTTCTGCGTCGCGACGGCGCAGGGCACGGAAAGGATAATACGGATGGGATTCGAGCATGCGAAAAGAACGGGACTGAATTACGTTTCTCTGGTGACGAAAGCGAACGTCGTCAAAACAACGGACGGGAAGTTCCTGAGCACCGCGGAAAAGGTGGCGAAAGATTATCCGGAAGTGAGATGGGACGATTGGTTCATTGACATTATGACCGCGAAACTCATAGACCCGTACAGAAGGAGCGACTTCAAGGTGATGGTGTTACCCAATCTCTACGGGGACATACTTACGGACGAGGCGGCGCAGATACAGGGAGGGGTGGGAACGGCGGGGTCCGCGAATCTCGGTACTAGATATTCGATGTTCGAAGCGATACACGGTTCCGCGCCCAGAATGGTGACGGAAGGAAGGGCGCAGTACGCCGACCCGTCCTCCATGATCAAAGCGGTGGCGATGATGCTCAGCCATATGGGCGAAACGGAAAAAGCGAAGAAGCTGGAGATGGCGCTCGACGTCTGCTGCCAGTTCGAACGCAGGAAGATAATGACGGGCAGGTCCAACGGCGCCACCGGCGACGAATTCGCCGAGTACGTCATGGAAACTATCGCGAGACCGGATCTTGAGAGGGTCTGGAACGATCACGTTAGCGAAGCTATGGCGTCAAGATCGAAATAATAACATATCCGGCGCCGCAAGGCGTCATAATTCTTTTATTTTTTTCATCGATCCCACGGCCTGCTCCCACGTGTCGCATTCCAATATGCTGGAATCGAACATCGGCGCCGTGACCACTTTGTAATCCGTCGCACTGCTGAATCTCAGCAGAAGTATCCTGTACCCTTCCGATGTGAACCCTCCTTTCTTCGGATTGGAGACGACGGACGCCCCGTAATCATTCGGAAAATGAAAGATCTTATGGAAACGGTCCCCGTCCATGCAGCCGCAGACACAGTCCGCGTTCAGATCGACGACATACTCCTCATACTCCATTTTTCATCCCTTTTATGGTGAATGATACGGCATGTAAATAAACGTGTTGCCCGGAAATAAGTATTTAAATTATTCTGTTAACATCCTTAAAATTCGTACAAATGATAAATATAGGATTATGTATACAGATACCCATTTTATACCAATATTTAATGGCCGTTAAGCAGTTAACAGCCTTCTAAACGATGAAGATCGAGATAATTCGGGACCCATCGGCCTTTATATTACTTGGTCTTTCCATCCATCCATCTAACTTGATTATATATGAACCTGCGAATCCCGATTTCAGATATCTCATCCCCGGTTTTCGGGGGAGTGTGTATCAATTTCCCGTACAAGGAGGAAAGAAATTGTCGAAAGAAGCTATACTCAACAAACTGAGCGATGCTGTCGTAGCTGGTAAGGTGGAGCAGGCGAAAGAGGGTGCCAAAGAGGCGCTCGCCGAAAAAATGGATGCTCTCGAGGCCATCAACGGCGGATTGGTCAAGGGAATGTCGATCGTGGGTGACAGATATGCCGCGCGCCAGGTCTTCCTGCCGCAGGTCCTGATGTCGGCGCATACAATGTACGCGGGCCTCGACATACTCCTGCCGGCGATCCCGAAGGCGGACATGGCCAACATGAAAAGATGCGCCGCCTGCGTGGTGGAAGGGGATGTGCACGACATCGGAAAGAATATCGTTAAAACTATGCTTACAGCAAGCGGGTTCGATGTCACCGATCTCGGAAAGGATGTTCCGATCCAGACCATCATCGACATCGCGAAAGAGAAGAAACTGGATGCTTTGGCCTTAAGCACCCTCATGACGCCGACGATGGACGGTATGAAAGCGGCGATAGACGGACTCATCGAGAGCGGATACAGAAAGAGTGTGAAGGTCTGCATCGGCGGACCGCCGACCTC
>WRKA01000156.1 GCA_009778265.1 Methanomassiliicoccaceae archaeon
TGGTGAGTTCCATCGCCGCCGGTTACCTTGCGAAAACGCTGGAACTTGAGTTCATCGGCTGTATCGGTTCACCGGAGTTCCCTCCGTACGCGGTCGTTCAGAACGGGATACCGTTACCGCCCCTGAGGTTCTACGGCGGAAGCCGGAACTGCGACGTGTGCACCGGTCTGGAATCCGACGGTCTTATAGTTGTGACGTCAGAATTCATGCCGAAGGTGGAACAGCATCATCAGCTGGCCTCCTCCCTCATGGATTGGTTCGCGGAAAACCGTGTGAGCACGGTGATCTGTCTGGAAGGGGTGTTACAGTTCGAGGCCGCGGACGCCTATGAGATAAGCGCCGTCGGATCGACACCCGAGGCGAACGACCTGATAGACAGATATTCGATAAAAAGGCTTCAGGACAGCCTTGTCAGAGGGACCACGGGGGTCATGCTGTACGAAGGCGCCATGAGAAGGATGAACGTGATCGCGATGCTGTCCTCCGCAAAGGTCGATATGCCCGACCCGAGAGGCGCCGCAAGGCTGATGGAACCGCTGGTAAAGATGTTCCCGGAGATGAAGATCGACATGCGGCCGCTGTATAAGGATGCGGAAGAGATCGAAAGGCACACGGAACCGCATCATTCCGGCGGCGGGGACAACGACATACTGTACGGCTGATGCCGCGGACATTATCATTCCCTGATACTTTCACCCGCAACACCGTCACGTTCCGGACGGTCGTCTGCCGGATCGCCGTTCCGTTCACCGAAAGAGAATTGAAAGATAAGCGGTGATAAACATTATATCCGCGGCGGCGATGGCATCCTTATGCATTTGGTACCCGACGAATTCTTCGTGACATCCGCATCGGCATTCAGTAAGGTCTCGGATCTCAACGCTTTCGACAGGGCCCTGATAAAAATGGGGATCGGCGAACAGAATCTTGTCGCCGTTTCGTCGGTCATTCCGCCGGGCGCGAAAGAAGTGTGTAAAAAAGAGATACCGATGGGTTCCGTTACGCACTGCGTCCTGGCGCAGATACGCGGTTCCGAGGATGAGCTCATTGCCGCTGGTATCGCATACGCGCTGAGAAAGGACGGTAAAGGAGGATATGTGGCGGAAGGCCGCATACACGGTTCCAAGGATTCGCTTATCGATACGCTGAGACAGAAGATGAACGAGATAGCGGAAAGCCGCGGTGTCGAACTCGGAGGGATAAAGTATCTCACCGAAGAGCTCGTCGTTCCCAAAGGTAACTACGGGGCATGCGTGGCCGCCTTGGTGTTCACCGGATACGAATGATATGTACGGAATTGTTCTATGCCCGTCATGCGAAAGAAAACGTATGATCGATCTCGGATGCGAAACGTCGGTGTGCCCTTTCTGCGGTGCCGCGTGCCTCACGAGAACGATGACCGTATTCTTCTCCGATAAGAGCCAGAGTGTTGTAAGGAAGGTGTTCAGCGACGCCGATTCCGCGAAATATCCGGAACGGAGGAAGAAGAGTTCGGAGGACCGCGACCCTATGTCCACACTGATCTACAGATGCGAGAACGCTTCCGGCGTATTGGAAAGACTGATCGTTCTTGCGGACGGCCTTACGAGGATCAAAGGCCAGTTCACCGTCGGCGACGTGGAAGAACTGTTCCCCGGCGAAGGCGAGAGAATGATAAAGATGATGATATCCGGAGGCATCATCATCGAACTCGGATACGGTGAGTACAAAGCGGTCTGACGGTCAGCGGGGTATGTCCTTCCTGCTCTTCCCTTCGTTCCTGAGGACCTCTCTTATCACTTTCGGAAGTTTAATGTAAACGGTGTGATAGAAACAGCCGGCGGCGACGATGAATGAGAGTATGAGGAACGCGTATGTTATGAATTCGGAATGCCCGGCCCATACCTGCGACATCAGCAACTGATACGAGACGCCGATTATCAATGCCTGCAGAAGGAACTCGAACGGCCTTCTTCTTGCGATCCCCTCTCCGATTATCATGCCTGTGGCCGAGTGGAGGACCACTGTCTGTACGGAGATCACGGCGAACAGTATCCATGATGCGAGGTCTGCGCTTCCGATAAGTTCTATCGCCCACGACGACGCGTAGAATACAAAACCGAAGGCGAACGCGCATCCGATCCCCACTCCGAGTCCGAACCCGTAGAATAGCGTGTCCGACTTTCCGTGGAATCTTTTTAAGTTAAGTACCACAAGCTTCGCCAGCTCGAAGACCAGCGCGAACAGCACCGCGATGATAATGTTGCTCCAGCTTGACTGGAAGAACGTATACCCGACGAAAACGATCGTTCCCGCTATAAGACCGACGGTGAACAGTTTGAAGAATGTGGGGTCGGAAAAGAACGGCTGCTCCACCGCGGGATACGTGTATTTTTTGAGCACAAGATAGATAAGTGACAATGCGGCTCCGAAACCGATGATCGCGGCGAAGATCATATTGTATTCCATGATGGCCCGTTAAGCGGGGTCTGATATTAATTATTAACCTAACATCTTGTCATAGTAATGGGCGACCATACAGGACGATTCGCATCTGCCGCACGAATCGCATCTTTCCGCGTTCACGTGAAGCCCGTTGTCTATGCGTATCGCGTTACGGGGACACTTCTTCTCGCATATGCGGCACGACGTACATAACTGGGACCTGAGCATTCCCTTTACCGCTCTTTCGAACAGATATTCTGCATCCGCCGCGTTCCCCGCGGTCACCGATACCTGACCGCCGCCGAATATCTTCACCGTACCTTTTTTCGTCCTCAGCAGCGCTATCTCGAAATCATCGGAATATCTTACGTCGCCTATCGTCCGCAGCGCGTCCTTCACCGAGGACAGATCACGGGACCTCGGTATCGTAACGACCGCTTCCATGGAAAAACCGCCGGCGGCGCACGGCGAAGCGCCTTTCAGCATTCTCACTGACATCTTTCCCGCCGTTCCCGGCGATGTCTTTATATTAATTTCCTCGGCGAGCTTGATCATCTTCGGAGGAAGTATCTTCCATCTCCAGAATCCCATATCGACGAATTCGGCGGGAAGGTCCCTCTCCTTCGCGTATCCCCTCAGATATCCGTCCCATTCAGCGTACATCTCCGGGTGTGTCCTTTTCGTGATGTCCCATTCGCTCGCCAGGCATGATGCGCAGAGGTAACATCCTATCCTCTCCATATCGTTCTCGTACAATTCATTATGATCCAGATGTTTCCACCAGATGTATCCCCAGACGTCCGACGACGTCCAATGCCTTATCGGATCCAGAGTTGTCTGATTTGGTACGAAAGGATTCTTAGATACGGGACCGATCTTCGATCTCGCAAAGGATTCCAGCGCCCTGTTGCCTTCCACGGTGATCGTTCCCTTTCCGAACTTTTCCGAGATGAGCTGTGTGACAGGCCCGAGTTTACATACTTTGCAGCACCATCTGAAGTCCTTGGCGGGAGGACCGAACGTTCCCACGTTGTCCCAGAATGCGCTGCCGGCGTCCGCCTCGTGCAGCTTCAGACCGTACGTTTTTGAAAATCTCCGTACATACGACACCGTCTCCGGAAATTCTATTCCGGTGTTGACGAACAGCAGTTCCGGGTCCTTTACGGCTTTTAACGTCACTCCCAGCGCGGCAAGCGAATCCTTTCCTCCCGAGAAAGATACGGTCACCTTTTCCTTTCTTGTTCTGACGAACGAACGGATCTCGTTCGCCGCTGTTGCCTCGATGTTCTTAAAATGTTCAGTGTTGGCGCCGACGAATGTTCTTCTGTCAGATCTCGGCGATAAGGGAATGACGGAGGGGACCGCAAGGTCCCTCACCTTTACCGCTTTCTCCGCCGTTCCGATGCTGCCGCTGTTCTCTAACGCGATCCCGTGACCCACCTTTCCGCCTTTCCTTATTATCAGCGGGTCCCCTTTCCTGAAATCTCCGATGACGCCGGATATATCCTTTCCGGGAACGTTCTTTCCTTTCAGATGTCCGGTGACGCTTCCCAGTACGATGATGTTCTTATTCGCCTTTCCGTTAAGGAGTTCCGCGCCGGTCTGCTTCAGTTCCAATGCGAGACCTCCCTCTTTTATATCGTACCTGAGCAGCGCGATCACGTTACCGCCGGCAATCACCTCGTCCGTACGGTCCTCGCCGGGGACCTTGTTGAAGAACACTTGTCTTTCATCGATCACCGACGACGACCCGAAGTTCCTTCGGAAAAGTTCTGTCAGCGTATTATGACCGGAACTCATGCACGGCCGTATGTCCCCGGGAGCGTTGATCACGAACTCCCTCGGTAACGAGTGACATGAGGAACATCTTCCCCCCAGGATCAGCGTTCCGCAGGTGTCGCACCACCTTTTCACTATTTTTCCGTGCGAAACGTTCTTTTGGGCCACCTGCTGCCATATGAGTATCAATATTTATCGATTAGTTTTATATTAGTAAATGAATCAAGGAATTCTGTGGACCAATGAGATCGATCAATCCTACAATCGGCGTGCGTTACAGCAGGATCGAGCTTAGGGATATCGCTCTGTCGGTAATGGTGCTTTCCGTCGCTTTCACGATAATGTTCGTGCGCAACGGCAGCAACATGGAGATCTTGGAACTGCTTGCGGTCTCCGCCGTAGTGGTATGCGCCAGTTTCGTTGTCCATGAGCTCGGGCACAAATTCACCGCGCAGCGCTATGGGGCGTGGGCCGAGTACCGGATGTTCCCCATGGGGCTGATGATGGCCTTGCTTCTTTCTTTTGCAGGCGTGATATTCGCCGCTCCCGGCGCCGTGTACATCAGCGGACGGATGAACGAGGAAATGAACGGAAAGATCAGCGCCGCCGGCCCCGGCGTCAATATCGTGCTGGGAACAGCGGCCTTCGCTGTTTCTATGATGACGGCGGGCATTGTTTCCAATGTCTTTATGATAATGGCGAGCATCAATGCGTTCTTCGCGGTATTCAACATGATACCGATAAGGCCGTTCGACGGTTCCAAGATCTACAGATGGAACGTTCCGGTATATCTGATAATGCTTACGGTGTCGGCCGCTCTGCTGTTCGCGGTGTGGTTCCTCTGAGCATCACATATATTCCTTGCACGGATATCTTAAGTGGGTCAGGATCGAACCTTCCCACTGTTCCATCTTTCCCGGATTGAGGATGTTGTTCGGGTCCATTGCGCTCTTGATGGCCTTGATCGTACCGAGTTCCGTCCTTCTCTCTTTCTGGAAATCGGGCGCTTTCGATATCCCTACGCCGTGTTCCCCCGTAACAGTCCCGCCCAACGCCACCGTGGCGTCGAATATCTCGTTGACCGCTTTCTCCCCTCTCTCCCACTCGTCCGCGGAGTACGGGTCCAGAAGCATCTTTGTGTGCAGGTTGCCGTCCGCGGCGTGACCGTATGTGGCGATCACCACATCGTACTTCTTCGAGATCGCCTGGTACGCTTTCACCGCGTCCGGTATCTTCGACACGGGTACGGCCATATCGTCGGCCAGCGAAACGGATGTGTATCCCGGCTTCAGGGCGCCGAGCGATATCATGACGGCCTTTCTGGCGGCGGTCCATTTTGCGATCGTTGCTTTATCCTTTGTCGCGATCGTCTGCACGGCGCCGACGCTCTTTGCCACTTCCTCGACTATCTTCAGATCCCTGTCGACCGCCTCCGGCTCGCCGTCCACCTCTATCATGCACAGTGCGACGCAATCCGGCAGAGGATTGTTCTGAGCGGCGTTCACCGCTTCGATGCTTATGCGGTCCATGAGCTCGCATGACGCCGGTATCAACGGTCTGGCGATCAGCGCGGAGACGCATCTTCCCGCATCCTCAGGTGAATCGAATGCCGCAAGGACGGATGCGGATGCCTTCGGGATCGTGGTGAATTTTAAGATCACTTCTGTGATCACGCCCAATGTCCCTTCGCTTCCGACGATCAGTCTTGCCAGCTGGTAACCCGATGAATCCTTTATCGTCCTGGTGCCGGATTCGACGATCTCGCCGTCCGCTTTGACGAATTTCAATCCTAATACGAAGTCCCTCGTTGCGCCGTATTTCACCGCGCGCATACCGGAAGCGTTCGCCGCCACCATGCCCCCGATCTGACACGCTTCCGCGCTGCCCGGGTTAGGCGGGAACTGGAAACCGTATTTGCCGAGTGCCGCGTTCACATCGTTGTAGACGCATCCCGCTTCGACGATGCACCACATATCGCCGATGCTGATCTCTTTGATCTTGTTCATGCGGCTCATATCGAGCACGATGCCGCCTTTGATCGGCACCGCGGAACCGCACAATCCCGTTCCGGCGCCTCTCGGCACAACGGGTATCTTTTCCGCATTGGCGATCTTCATTATCTCCGAGACCTGTTCCGTCGATCTCGGCTGTATCACGATATCCGGAGAATTGTGAAATATCGACGCATCGAAACCGTATGCGTACCTGTCCGCGACCTTCGTGGAGTAGCCGTCCTTCCCGACCACCTTCTCTATCATCTCGACGATCTTCGTATCCATTTGATTCACCATCAGGTGTTATTATCGCTTGTATTAAAAAAGATATCCTTTAACAGCGCTTAATTTTTCCTCCGCGCGTGAAGTTCCGGGGCCGTACGGACGTTCCTCACACTATCGTTGAGATGACCGCCGACGAAATATTATCGGCGCTTCCGGCACCGGCAGCCTTTTCCGTGAGTTCCCGGACGGCGTCCGAAGGTGTGCTGTTCGCAACGATATCCAATATTTCCCGATCGGACAGGACACTGTGCAGACCGTCCGTACAAAGTAATATCTTATCGCCGTATCCGATCTGCACGGTGAACATGTCCGGCCCCTCGTCCGACCCGTCCCCCATGAATTTGGAAAGTCTCTTACACGAACGGTACCCGTTCCCGCATTCCTTCCCCGTTACATGATCGTCCGTCCTGCGATGATCGTTCGTTATCTTTATTATCTCATTGCGTCCGTTCCGTTCTCCGATGATATATCCGCGGCTGTCGCCGACGTTCCCGAATACCGCGTGATCTCCGATCAGCAGAACACACGACAATGTGGCGCCGTAAAGTGTCTTACGGTCATAGTTCCGTCTTTTGAAGATCCCTTTGCTTACCCTTTCGATCGCCGCGGAAAGAAGCCCCTCCGCAAGGGCCGGCGATAACGCATGATCGTACTCTCTTAAGAATTGGTCCACCGCCTTCGGCATGGACTTTATCACGAGATCCGCCGCTTCCTCTCCGAAGATCGGTTCGCCCATTCCGTCGGACAGAACGAACAGCCCCAGTTCCGGACACGAAACGAGCCTGTCCTGGTTGTGCCGACATCCCGTTCCTTTCTCCGTCCTCTCTTCATATATGAATTTTCGTCCTGTGTGAACCGTTCCGGTCCCTTCTCCGTCCGTTCCTATCATCATGACAGCCCCTAACCATATAATATCGCGTATACAAAAAACTTTAACACTGAATGTTCGAACCGACTTACGGAAAACATGGACAAGTTCATAAACTGCAACATATTATTGCTATCTGATACTATGAGTTTCAGAATCATTCTTCTCGGTCCCCCGGGATCAGGGAAGGGTACGCAGGCCGAAAAATTGAATGACGACCTTGGACTGATCACGTTATCCACCGGCGATATGTTACGGGAAGCTGTCAGGAACGGTACGGAATTGGGGAAGATGGCTAAAAGCTATATGGACAAGGGAGGACTTGTTCCCGATGATGTGGTCATCGGACTTGTGAAAGAGAAGATGGCCACGTTAAAGGAAGGATTCGTCCTCGACGGTTTCCCGAGGACCGTACAGCAGGCGGAAGCGCTCGGAGAATTCACGGAGATACATCACGTCATCAATCTGGATGTGGATGATGACGAATTGGTGAGCAGACTGACGAAAAGAAGATCGTGTCCGGATTGCAAGGTCGTTTATCATCTGCTCTTCAAACCTCCGATGAAGGACGGTATCTGCGACAAATGCGGCGCCGCATTGTATCAAAGGACCGACGACACCGAGGAAACGGTGAGAGCCAGACTTAAAGTATACAGGGACAACACCTTCCCGCTGATCGAGTATTACGAAAAGAAAGGGATACTCGTGAACATTGACGGCCGGGGGAACATAAACGAGATATACGAGGCCATCGAGGCCTCGCTCTGATCTTTTTTCAGGATCAGAGTTTCTGAACGCGTATCACTGACGTTGAATTATCCAGCGAGCTCAATTCCCTTTTCGTTATGAGATCGCGCACGGGCCAGGACATATCTCCCTTTATCTCATTATCGGGAGCCGGATAATCATAGGAGACGATCATCACGTTCTTCCACGATAATCCGGCGAACATGACGCCGGCATTCTCGGATACCGAGAACTTGATCAGTTTTCCTTCATCCGAAAGTATGAACACCTTTCCGCCGTTCACGCTGCACGCGGTGAGGTCTTTACCGGCGAACGCCGCCACCGACGCTTTATAACTTGAGTCTCCGAATTCCTTCGCGATCGCTTTATCGGTCTTCGACAGACACTTTTTCATCACTTTATCTGCACGTTTCTTGGTGATGTCGTACCTCATCATCATGTTCATGAACATCTCCGACGCCTTGTCCGCCGCTTTCCCGTTCTTCGGATCGGAAGCTTCGAACAGCGCGAACACACAGACGTGACCTTTCGTTAACCGCATGCCTTTCAGATCCAACGTCTCCGACTGCATTGTTAACCGTACCTGACCGTTGGCCATCATCAGAATACAAACGCGATCCGTGTTCTCGCTGCTCGTTCCCTGTTCGGAGATCCATGACACGGACAGATCTTGCGATTTTACCGTGCCCGCTACCTGCGTCTCTTTGTCAGCCATCGCCATATATGAAAGATAACGCAGTATATCTATCCTGCCAGTCACCGTCAATGTTTCCGGATGCGGATGGTCAGTAGGAAAATATTAAAAGGAAAGCGGTATTAGGCGGTTCACAACAGCCCCGTAGTGTAGTGGTCAATCATGCGAGACTCTGGATCTTGCGACTGCAGTTCGAATCTGCACGGGGCTACCACATATCTCTTCTCTCTGTCGCTCAATTCTCTGTCTGGCTAAGTTACACTATCACTCTTCGGCCACCTTACGTACCGTGTCCGTACCGAATATGCTGTACCATGTGGTGTGTTCCGCGGGATCCTTCAGGTCGGTGGCACATTGATAATCCTCGCTTCTGAAATAGTCCTTTCCGATATGGGATTCCATCACATCGACGAACGAATCGATGTCGTTCCCCTTATCATCCGCGTGTGTGTATTCTATCGTGACACTGAACTGAAGGAAGATCACCTCGTCCTTCTTTAAAGGCTGACCGTCCTTTCTCATCACCGAATGACCGAACACGGAAACGGGAAGGGTCATTTTCAACTCTATGGGCGCTCCCGGTCTTACG
>WRKA01000157.1 GCA_009778265.1 Methanomassiliicoccaceae archaeon
TCCGTCTCGTCGGTGAGACTGAGCCTCGATATCAAATATATCATATATGTGCTGCTCATCATCTGCATCGCCCGTATGTTCCTCGCTTTCGCGGAGCTCGGCGGGAACAGAAAGAGATATCTGGAAGCTTTGGAGAAGAAGAAGGACAAGATGTCAAGACGGAAAGCGAGAAGGCTTTCAAGCGGTAAGTGATAACATGGGGATATGCATGGCCATATGCGAGACGGAATGCGGGAACGCATTATGCGCGTCCGGGAAGAAGAATATTCTGAAAGTGCTTGTCAAAGACCCGTCGGGATACGGGGACGCTTCGGAATACAGCGTCTTCCTGCCGATAGAGGATGCGGCGGCATTGTTCGGCGACTGGGACGGGTTCGTTAAAAGGAATAAGATAAAGGACGACATCTGCACCATTTACACGGACCGTCTTAAGGACAAGGATGACCGCGAGATCGTCGAAAGGTCCGCGGGAAGAACATATACCGGATGGGTCGACCTCTCCAAAGTGGACGAAAGAACAAAAAAGGAACTGATATCCGCCTCGGCGCCGGAGGACATGCAGACGGAATGGGACATGCTGTCGTTCGACGATATGAATAGAACATGCGCGGAATGCATACTGTCATGGGACAAGGGAAGAGGGTGTATCGGGTCCTTCGGTCCCGATAACGGAACGCTTCCCGATATAGCGGGAAGATACGGATGCGTCATCACCGCATCCATCCCGGACGGAGTATCCGCTAAAAGAAGATACACCTCCGGTGACGCAAAGGCCCTGATGAAAGAGATACCGATACTGAGGGACGCTCTGGCGAAGGAAGGAAAACAGGCGGTCAGAAGATATTCCGGACCCGTGGACCGTCTGGAAGCGGTGGCGGGTATATCAATAAAAGAGGGCTGCGGCTTCAGATTCTTCTGAAAGACCATGAAATCCCTTCCGATCCTCTTATCTTTTTGACATTTTTCATCTGTAATTAAACATTTCTTCTGATTTCTATTAATTTTCTACGATTGTTGATTGAAAAACGAATAATAATTACGAAATTCGAAAAAATGTGAATGAAGTGCGCATGTTTAATATATTGGAACGCTTTTTTCCCTGCCGGAACATCCGGGATGTTCTGTAAAACGAGGGAGACTGATGACACCAGAGAATTCGAAAGGACACTATCCGCCGTCAGACGATTACCGCAAAAGGGCTTTCGTAAAGAGCGTAAAGGATTACGATACGCTCTATAACGGGTCCTTGAAAGACCCGGTAGCGTACTGGGCGAAAGAGGCGGAGCAGATAGACTGGTTCTCTAAGGACTGGGAAGAGACGTTCACCTGGAACAAGGAAGAGAACAGGTTCACGTGGTTCAAGGGAGGTAAACTGAACGTTTCGTACAACTGCCTTGACAGACATGTGAACAACGGGCTGAAGAACACCGCCGCCATGATATTCCAGGGGGAGAACGACAGCGATGCTAAAGTGTACACATACGGCGAACTGCTGTACGAAGTGGAAAGATTCGCGAACGTCCTGAAAAGCAAGGGGGTGAAGAAGGGCGACAGGGTGGCGGTATACCTGCCTATGATACCGGAACTTCCGATCACGTTACTGGCATGCGCCAGGATCGGGGCGGTGCACAGCGTCGTGTTCGCGGGATTCAGTTCCGAGGCCGTCTACAACCGCGTCTCCGACTGCACACCGAAGGTCCTTGTGACATCGGACGGAAGCTACCGCGCCGGAAAGAAGATAGACATGAAGGGCAAGGTTAACGAAATTCTCGAAAGAGATACGAGCGTCGAACATGTCATCGTGGTAAGACGTACGGGAGCGGACGTCGTGATGGAAGAGAACAGGGACACGTGGTGGCATGACGATGTCACGAAGGTACCGCTCAGATGCGAACCCGAAGTGATGGACGCGGAGGACCCGCTGTTCCTTCTCTATACATCCGGAACAACGGGAAAACCGAAGGGACTGGTGCACACCTGCGGCGGTTACATAACCGGCGCGTACTCGTCCTACAAGTACGTATTCAACTACGTCCCGGGGGACGTGTACTGGTGTACCGCCGACGTGGGATGGATCACCGGACACACGTACATCCTGTACGGTCCGCTCGCGTTCGGCGCGACCACGTTACTGTTCGAAGGCGTACCGAACTATCCGGAGAACGACCGGTTCTGGCAGGTGGCGGAGAAGTGGAAGGTGGATATCTTCTACACTGCGCCGACGGCGATAAGGATGATCAGGAAGACCGGGGACGAGTGGATAAAGAAGCACGACCTTTCGAGCATAAAGATGCTGGCATCCGTCGGGGAGCCGATAGACCCGGACGTATGGAAGTGGTATCACGGCACGATCGGAGGCGGACGGTGTCCCATCGCGGACACATGGTGGCAGACGGAAACGGGAAGCATACTGATATCGCCGATGACCGGCGCGTTCGACCTGAAGCCGGGATCGGCCATGAAACCTCTGCCCGGGGTAGAAGCTGCCGTGTACAAGGAGGACAGGACCAGATGCGCCACGGGAGAGAGCGGCAATCTGTACATAGAGAGACCGTTCCCGTCCCTCGCGAGGACCGTATGGAACGACCACGCGAAGTATGTGGAAACGTACTGGACCCTGTTCCCCGGCCACTATCTTACCGGCGACGGCGCCAAGGTGGACGCGGACGGCGACTTCTGGCTGCTGGGGCGCGTGGACGATGTGATCAGCGTCGCCGGCCACAGGATCGGTGCCGCCGAGATAGAGGCGGCGCTCATTGCGCATCCCGCGGTCGCGGAGGCGGCGGTGGTCCCGATACCCGACGAGATCAAAGGAGAGGCGATATACACCTTCGTGACGCTGAAGGACGGTTTCGAAGAGTCGGACGATCTGAAAAAACAGCTGGTCAACCAGGTCAGGAACATAGTCGGTCCCATCGCCACACCCAAGACGATACAGATCGCCGACGGCCTTCCCAAGACCAGGAGCGGCAAGATCATGCGCCGTATACTGAGAAAGATAGCCGGCGGGAGCAAACACGAGGAACTCGGGGACACGACCACACTGGTAGATCCCGGTGTGATCGATCTGCTCATCAAAGGCAGGATCTGAAACGCATTTCAAAAACACCGGTCCGCCGTCCGCGGCGGCCGGTCCGTTCTTATTTTTATCCTTTCCGTTACAGCGAACGGCCGATCGGAACGTTCATCCGTGCCGCGGGACCGATCGTTCGTTATCCGGACGCACTTTGATGCGCATGATCGTCCTCAGGTTCTCCGTTCTTGTCCTTCTGCTGTCGTTCAGATAGATATCATGTGTGTCGTGTTCGCACTCAAGGCCGTTCTCTTCCGCGAACTGCGTCATTTTTTGCAACGTGTCGTTCATTCTGTTATAATCACCGGAATGGAAGGCCTGGACACACGGACCTTCTTTGTAGGCTTCGAACCGCAGCCGGCCGTGTTCTATGTCCTTTCCTTTCCTTATTGCCATTCCGACCGCTTCCGCGAACATGGCCTCGGTCAGAAAAGGCGGCTGCATGATCATCATCGTCCATGAGAACGACACACCGTCCGTTCTGTCCAGACACCACCTGACCTCCATCGGCATGACCTTATGATCGATATCAAGCCTTTTTCTTGCTATTTCGAATTTTAATATGTATGATACTGTGTACACAGCTTCGGCGGAGATCTGAAAGTCCTTTTCGTCCGGACGGCCCGTACCGTCGAACATGATGAAATTCATCTCCGGAACATCGACGAGCACCGGAGTTCTGCTGGTGTTACCGTACAGACGGCTTATTTCTTCCGAGAGACCGATCCTCAATCCGGCTCACCTGTTTTTATGCGGTAACGCAATATCGTCCGGTATCTCTCGGGCGCCGTCCTTCTGGCGTCGCTCAGATATATCTCTCTGTGAACGCCGTCCGTACGTTCGTATCCGTTCTCTTTCACAAACGCATCCATCTTAGCGAACGACATCGGTTCGTCATCAAATGACCCGATATGCAGCATCTGCACGCAGATACCGTCCTCAATGCCGCCGAATCTCACCTCTTTCAATAAAGGATGAGGCTTCTTTTTCTCCGTGATAGCATAAGCTGCCTCGAACATCTCCGTTGTGATGAAGTCGGGCTGTCTGATCATTATTGTGTATATCAAACTCCCTTTATCCGGCGGGACCCCTTCCTCCGAAGCGGCCGAGGACGTCCATACACCCTCCGGAGGAAAAACGGTGTAGTCGTTGTAAGCGTACCGCGAAGCATGATCTGGATCGTTGCTGATATCGGCCTTATGGCACATTTTGATCGAGTATGCCAGGGACATCAGTACCCCGACGCGTTCTCCGAAATCCTCGCCGTTCGGATCTCCCGTTCCGTCGATCATGATGAATCTCTGTTCCGGTATCGTGACGATCGCCGGTCCTTTTACGTCCGTGTACAGGTCTCTCTCATCTTTCTTCCATTCGTGTTTCATCACTGACCCCCATTCCGAGGTAAAAAAATTTTATCTGATCTGCGGAACGCCGTTCCCGGTCCTCGCGCCTGCTCCGTACCTTTCCTCGCCCGCGGCCGGCGATATCGTACGATGTGCTCATCGGCAGCGGGGACCCGGACGATAAAGAGGGAGTTTTACTCACCGCTCTTCAGTCCGATCTCCACCGCCGCGAGATTCTTATCCAGCAGTTCCTGTTTTCTTGCCGGGACACTCTTCTTTATGCCCTCTTTGAACGACGCGTCGGAACAGAAATCCGTCTCCTTGTAAAGACGGCCGGCCATCACCATGTTGGCCATCCCTTTCAGTCCGCTGTCCGCGGCGAGCCTTGTCGCCGGAAGGTAGACCGCTCTCACATCGTTCCTTTTCACTTTCTCATCGACGATGGAACTGTCGACCATGATCAGACCGTTCGGGACCACGGCGGATTCGAACTTCTCCAATGACGGAAGATTCATCGCTATCAGGACGTCCGGCGCGGTCACGAGCGGAGAACCGATCGGCGAGTCGGAGACGCAGACGCTGCAGTTCGCCGTGCCGCCTCTCATCTCGGGACCGTATGAAGGAAGCCACGATATCTCTTTGCCGTCCAGCATTCCCGCGTATGCCACGACCTTCCCGGTGAACAGTATCCCCTGCCCTCCGAATCCTGCCAGAAGGAGATTCATGTTCATTCTTTCCCCTCCTCCGCCCCGATGTCCCTGTATACCCCCAGCGGATAATACGACATCATGTTCTCTCTTATCCAGACAAGCGAATCCTGCATCGACAGTCCCCAGTTGGTCGGACAGGACGAGAGCACCTCTATTATTGTGTAGCCCTTCCCTTCGACCTGGTATTCGAACGCTTTCTTTATCGCTTTCTTCGCCGCTTTGACGTTCTTCACGGAATCCACGGAAACGCGCTCCGCCAGCGCCACTCCCGACAGCGTGGAGAGCATCTCGCACACCCTTATCGGGTGCCCCGCCTCTTTCACGTTACGGCCGTACGGCGTTGTCTGCGTCACCTGTCCGGGAAGCGTCGTCGGGGCCATCTGGCCGCCCGTCATTCCGTATATGGCGTTGTTGATAAAGATCACGGTAATATTTTCACCACGCGTTGCCGCGTGAACTGTTTCAGCGGTACCTATCGCCGCAAGGTCGCCGTCCCCCTGGTATGTGAATACCACGTTACCGGGACGCGCCCTTTTGATACCCGTCGCGACGGCCTGCGCTCTGCCGTGAGGCGACTGGACCATGTCGCAGTTGAAATAATTGTACGCGAAAACGGAACATCCGACGGACGCGACGCCGGTCGTGTTCCCTTCCACACCCAATTCGTCTATCGCCTCCGCCACAAGTCTGTGGACGATACCGTGACTGCACCCGGGGCAGTAATGGAACTGTATGTCTGTTAAAGCATGAGGTCTCTGGAACTTCATTCATATCCCTCCGTTCATTTTTTTGATCTCGTTAAGAACTTCCGCGGGCGTCGGTATCATACCGCCGGTGCGTCCGTAGAAACTGACCGGTCTTTTTCCGTTCACGATAAGACGTACGTCATCGACCATCTGCCCCGTGGACATCTCCACGCACAGGAATGCTTTTGCGGTCGCCATCCTGGATGATATTGCTTTTTCGGGATACGGCCATAATGTTATGGGTCTTATGAGCCCCGCTTTGATCCCTTCTTTCCTTGCCGCGTCCACCGCGCTCCTCGATATGCGTGCGGATGCGCCATACGCGACGAGCACGATCTCCGCGTCGTCCGTCCTGTACTCTTCACAGCGCTGTTCCTTCTCTTTTATCCGCTCGTATTTCTCATATCTTTCCTTCAGTATGGCTTCCAGATTCGGAGGATCGATGTATAACGAATTCACGATGTTGTGCTCCCTCTTGTTCCCGTGACCGGAGACCGCCCACGGCCTCTCGGGAACCTCCGTCCTTTTCGTATCGTCCATGACGACGGGCTCCATCATCTGCCCCAGAAGGCCGTCGGAAAGTATCATCGCCGGCATCCTGTATTCATCGCCTAATGAGAACGCGTCCGCCACGAGATCGATCATCTCCTGCACCGTCGACGGTGCGAACACGAGCATCTTGAAATCTCCGTGGCCCGACGCCCTCGTCGCCTGCCAGTAATCCGCCTGCGACGGCTGTATCCCGCCCAGACCCGGTCCGGCCCTCTGCACGTTGACTATCAGCGCCGGAAGGTCGGATCCCGCAAGGTACGACAGCCCCTCCGATTTCAGGCTTATCCCGGGGGACGAGGACGATGTCATCGCTCTGACCCCCGCCGCGGACGCGCCGAGCACCATGTTCACCGCCGCGACCTCGGATTCCGCCTGTAAGTAAACGCCCCCGACCTTCGGCATACGCTTCGACATATGCGCCGCGAGTTCGGTCTGCGGCGTTATCGGATAACCGAAGAAATGACGGCATCCCGCCATTATCGCCGCTTCCGCCAGCGCCTCGTTGCCTTTCATCAAAACCTTTTCCGGCATTCTCATTCCTCCATTGTAATGACGACGTCGGGACACATCACGGCGCAGGACCCGCACCCGATGCAGTTCTCCGGGTCGGTGATGTGCGCGGGATGGTATCCCTTGCCGTTTATCTTCGTTCTGTTCAGCGCGATTATCTTCTTCGGGCACGAGATGACACACATCTCACAGCCTTTGCAGAGGTTCTCGTTGATATTCACCTTCACCATTTTGATCCCTCTTTTTCCCAAACGGTCTGGACGTACACGTCGACCGGATAAAAACATTCGTCCTCCGGAAGTTCCCCGATAAGCCTGCGCGGCGCCGTCGAACACAATAACGGGATACCTGCCAGACGGGATACCTCTTTCGCGTACCGCAGCGAACCGGTTATCGCCGGCGCGTCCGTGAATTCCTTTATGTGTGAGTTGTTCACCACCGCCGTCGCTTTAAGGCCGCAGACATCCTCTATGCTCCTTAGTACCCTCACGGAATCCTCCGGATCGGATATCATCGGTCTGTACATATTGGTCACGTACAGCATCTCGTACCCCCTTTCTCTGATCTCTCCGGAGAACCTTCCCAGCACGGTGGCGCCGACATCGTCCCCGCCGGCGTCTATTATCACATCATCCTCCGAATCGAATATAGAGTACATCGACGCCGGCAGTGCCGGTATATCTATATTCGTGAACGCGAACGTCGGAGATATCACCCTCACCCCTTTTTCTCTCAGGATATCGGCATATTCGGACGACGTGAAATACGGGTTCACGACATCCATATCCGTAAGCGTGACCTTTTTCCCGTTGATCGCGGCGTCTATTGCGCGATTGATCGCGAAGTTCGTCTTCCCGGTGCCGTAATGGCCGCAGATGATCGTCAGTTCTCCCATGCGTTCACATCCCCTTTATCGGCGCGCGTATATTTATTATCCGATATGCCGGAACGAGTCCGGATGATCCCGCATGTACGGGACGAACGAATAATAAAGGAATATCTCTGCCCCGGACGCCGGCAAAGTTCCGGCGGCCCTCCGTGCGGTGTGTCTTTTCCTTTTGTTCCGTAACAACATATGTGCTATCTTTTTATGTGAACAAAAGATACCGTGTCTCCGATTCACATGGACGCTAAGATCGACGAGATTGCCGAACGCATACGCGCGCTGCGCGATGTGACGGGTTTTACGACGGATGAGATGGCCGGTGCGACCGGTGTCACGAAGGACGAATACGAAGCATCGGAGAACGGAAAGAAGGACTTTACCTTCACTTTCCTTTACAAATGTGCGGAGAAGTTCAACGTCGACATCATCGAATTGCTGACGGGCGAGAACCCTCACCTCTCCGGTTACACGGTCGTCAGGAAAGGAAAAGGACTTCCGATGAAGAGAAGGAAGGGTTTCGAGTACGGTCATCTTGCCTCCAATTTCAAGAATAAGACGGCGGAGCCGTTCCTCGTGCACGCACCGTACCGCGCGGATGAGCTTTCATCGATACCTGTGTCGTCACACGACGGGCAGGAGTTCAACTATGTGCTCAGCGGCCGTCTGAGATTTGTGTACGAGGACCACACCGAAGATCTCGGAGAAGGGGATTCCGTTTACTACAATTCGTCGAGGATGCACGGCATGGCCGCACTGAACAAAGAGGGATGCGTATTCATCGCGGTGGTGCTCAAGGGGGAGCACAGATGAGGAACATCCATCTCAGATACGTCGAAGAGGAGTACGACGCCCGCGGGATACTCTGCAAATACCGAATGAAATGTCCGGACGATTTCAATTTTGCTTACGATGTGGTCGACGACATCGGGATCAACGACCCCGGCAGGAGAGCGCTCGTTTGGTGCGACATACACGGTAACGAAAGGACGATGACGTTCGGCGAGATAAAGCGGCATTCCGATAAGGCGGCGAACTTCTTCCGTTCGGCCGGCATTGAGAAAGGCGATACCGTTCTCGTCATACTGAAGAACAGCTACCAGTTCTGGTATGTCCTCACCGCGCTGCACAAGCTCGGCGCCATACCGATACCGGCCACTTTTATGCTGAAAAAGCACGACGTCGAGTACCGTGTGAACGCCGCATCCATCAAAGCGGCGATATGCATCTCCTCGGACGGTGTGCCGGAAGCGATAGACTCGGCGGAGAATGTTCCCACTCTCACGTCGAAAATAATGCTGGGCGGTCAGCGGGACGGATGGTACGATCTCGAGAGCGGCGTGGAAAAAGCGTCGGACGTTCTGGAAAGGGTGCCGACGAAAGCTACGGATACGCTTATCATATACTTCTCGTCGGGGACCTCCGGGCATCCGAAGATGGTGCTTCAGGACCACACATATCCGATAGGGCACATCTTTACGGCGAAGCATTGGCATAATGTCGATCCGGACGGCCTTCATTTCACTATAGCCGACACGGGATGGGCGAAGTCCGTCTGGGGCAAGTACTACGGACAGTGGATAATGGAAGCGGGG
>WRKA01000158.1 GCA_009778265.1 Methanomassiliicoccaceae archaeon
AATGACGTAAGATTGGCGGTGCATATCTCGTTCTCCGATCCGGCGTTATGAGCGCACGATTTCACGTGGCCTATCATATCTGCGCCGGCATCGAAACACGCTTTCGTGACGTCGGTCATCATTTGCGAGAGAAGAGCGCAGACCTTTTCGGAGGTCAGGCCGCGTTCCGTATCTATTTTCAGCGTAACGGAGAATTTTCCCAATTCGTCGATCGAACGGTGCATTTCGAGTTCTACATCCTTCATTTCCGGCCTCCGTACTGTTCTTTGAACAACCCCTCGTGCACGGCCTCGTCATATCTTTCCGATCTTGCGTTCATTATCATGTCGGCCATCTCTTTCATTCCCTGACCGGTGACCGCCGAACCTTTCATTATAACGGCGCCGGGATGAACTTTTTCTATTATCTCGAGGCATCTCTCTATCTCTTCCTCGGTACAGATATCGGTCTTGTTCATCATCACCGCATCCGCTTCGATTATCTGCGTCGATATCAGCCGGCCGACGAAGATCATCTGTTCTTCTATCGACGAACAATCGACGAACGTGACGATCGGCGAATGAACGATATCGAGACCGCTGTTCTTCGACGCTTCGGCGACCGCCTGTTTAAGCCCCCACGGTATGGCGACGCCGGAGGGTTCCACAAGAACGATATCCGGTTTATGGGATAAGTGAAGATTCATTATCGTGGTGGTGAACGTTCCCTGCACCTCGCAGCATATGCACCCTCCCGCCACTTCTTTCACCGTAAGACCGTGAGAGCTCATTATCTTCTGGTCGACGTTGATATGGCCCACGTCATTTACTATCACAGCCACCTTATTCCCGCGGTCCGTCAGTTCCTTCGCAAGTTTCGTCAGGAACGACGTTTTTCCGGAACCTAAGAATCCCGTTACCTGAGCTATCCTCATTGCGGCCGGATAGCGCTAACGAAATAAATCTGTGACGGTCGTTATGCGAACGATATCACACAACTCCGAAACGGTACGGGCATGATCTGCGGCAAAGATAACACCCGATCTCCCATTTCTTGTCCGCTATCCTGAACATCGTATCCGAACATCTTTTCCTGTTGAACGAGGAGGGATCGTCCAATGCTCCCGACGGGCATGTCGTAACGCAAATGTCGCATCCGTCGCATATGGAAAGGCGGACCTTCTCATCCGGAACGAGATACGCGTCCGTGAGGACCGCGCTGAACCACAGAAGATTCCCGTATTCCGGGTTTGTGAGCAGATAATTCTTTCCTATCGTCCCGAGACCGGCCAATTCCGCCGCATGTTTCAATGAGATGAGGCCGTGACTTTCCTTGTTCACCCATTTTCCTCCCATTCCGGTGATCACTTTCGTTCTGTATCCCTCGTCCCTGATCCGTTTCGCCACGTCCTTCGCGATATTGCTTATCTTCTCGTTCACGCCGTTCCGTATCGTTATATATTCGGCGGTATCGTTAATTATCGCATCCCGCGGGAACGGATATCCCATGATTATAACGGAAACGCATCCCTCCAGTACGTCGACGGGTCTGAAGCCGTCGGGTGCGGCGCCGAAATCGTCCGCGGCCGCTATGCCCGTGACACGGGCTCCCGCGTCCAGTCCGTATCTTTTTACAGTTACGCTGTCTATCTCGTTCTTTATCTTACCCATAAGAACATGGTCCGTTTTCGGAATGGGCGTCCGTGTATTAAGTTCTCTATCTCACCGCCGGGCCATACGGTCGGGGATAAAGGATCACGGTATCTCGAAGACCGCCTCGATCTTCGACCGTATCTCTCTGAATTTTGTCTTATCTTCGATCCTTCTCATCGATATCTCGCTGAGATCGGAGAACAGCGTCTTCAGTTCCGCTTCCGTGAAATAACGGTATCTTATCCCGTTGCCGCGTACGACGGTGTTATCGTCTATCCTTTCGCCTTTGCCGGAACGCATATCGTCCTTGTGGAAAACGCGTACGAATATCCTCGAATCCGGTCTCAGTACACGGCGTAACTCGGCCAATGCCTGTTTTGATTCTTCTTCCGTCATATGTTCGAGGACGTGTATCATCACCGCGCCGTCCATCTCTCCGTCCTCCATCGGTATGGACGCGGCGGATGCGCATATCGCCTTCATCCTTCCTTCGTACATCCTGTTATAAGTTTCCACGGCCACGTCCGATATATCTATACCGACAACGTTATAACCGGCCTCCATCAGTGCGAACGACGTCTTACCGTTGCCGCAGCCTACATCTAATATCTTAGCGCCTTTTTTGAACGGAAAGACCGTATCCGACGTGACGCCCTTCCACGGCCTGAACTGCGATCTGTAGAGTTCGTCCCACGCATCCTTCTGACGAGGCACTATCATCGGAAGAGACCATTGTCACATACGATAATAATCCTTCCGTTCAGAACGTTCCCGTTGCGGCGGGCGCGGCGGATGTCAGCATCCTTGCGTTACCGTTGCCGGCGATCACCCTGACGTCGAATCTGTCGTCGTTCCTTTCCAGCGAAAGTACCTGTTCCGGCGTAAGGTGCGAATATCTTACGTTCTCGATATATCTTTGCGCCGCCTTCTGCGCATCCCTCATCTCATCGGCCGTCGGTCTCCTGTACGGCTGACCCGGAACGGGTATGTATCCCATTATGTGGAACGGGACGTCATCGAAACGCGAGATGTATTCGGCGACCGCCTCCACCTGATCTATGTCCACTAATCCGGGTATGTATATCAGATTCGCTGAGAGTCTCATCCCTTTCTTCGCGGCCCTCTCGAAACTTCCGTATATCTTTTCTTTGGGCATGCCGGTAATGAATTTGTGGACGTCCTCGTCCCACGCCTTCAGACCGACGTTCGCCGCATCGAGGTCTCTGTAATCCAGATCGCATCCGTTGGTGTGTCCGAGCATCGTCTCCGCTCTCAGTTCGTTCTTAACGAAATCCAACATCTCCGGCAACGCTTTCGCTACGGTCGGTTCTCCGCCCATGAAATGAACGCTTTCCGGAGAGACGGAACGTAATGCATCCTTCACTTCGTCATTACCGAGATACCTTTCCGGTCTCGGATACGCAAGACCCGGTGTGCCGTTCGGACCGCTCACTAGCTTATAAGAACATATCGGACATCTGAAAGTGCATCCGTAGTTATGCACGGTCGCGAAACGGTGTTTGTGATTATACGTGACCTTATAGAACGCCATTGAATGCCCTCTTCTTATGCAGAGTATATATTTTTGATATTTATAGTATTACTTTTTTGAAAATAGTGTTACTCTGATAACACGAAAGTGTTACTTGACCTGAAAAATGACCTCTCGGACACTATGCTGGCTACGTTCCCGGAGTAACACTTTTTTTCCCGACCCGGGATAGATAGCGGTATTTAAATACACGATATCCGATACTCATATAGATAATCGTCTATATGAGGTCTTCCATGTCAGAAAATATATATGGATCGAACGCGGAAGTGCTGAAAGCGCTTGCCGATACGAACAGATTGATGATCGTAGATATGCTGTCGTGCGGAGAATTGTGCGCCTGCAAAATATTAGAGAAGTTCCGTTTCACGCAGCCCACCCTTTCCCACCATATGAACATACTCTGCGGCTGCGGTCTCGTTAACGCAAGGAAGGAAGGGAAGTGGACACATTATTCTCTTAACGAAGGAAACGTGCGTAACCTTAGAACATACATCGGAGAGATAACGTCGTTCAAAGAGAACTGCATATGCTCGGAAACGGCGTCCGATCAGCTGATGGTGAAGGGCGGCGGCGGAACATGCTGTCCTCCGGATGCGGATGATGTACGGATAATAGAGAACGTGAAAGAATATTACGGAAAACAGCTGAAGAGCAGCGGCGATCTCAGAACGGGCGCGTGCTGCTGCGGCGAGAGCCCTCCGGCGGAGATCGCGGATATATTGCCGCTGATAGCGGACGAGATACTGGACAGGTTCTACGGCTGCGGGTCCCCGCTTCCTCCTTTGCTCGAAGGAATGACCGTTCTGGACCTCGGATGCGGCACCGGAAGGGATGTGTACATAGCATCGAAACTCGTCGGCGAATCGGGATGCGCGATCGGTGTCGATATGACCGATGAACAGATAACAACGGCGATAAGATACCGTGACGAACAGCGAGAACGTTTCGGCCACAAAAGATCGAACGTTCGGTTCTTACAGGGATACATCGAAGATCTGGCGTCCCTCGGGATAAAGGATGAGAGCGTGGACGTGGTGATATCGAACTGCGTCATCAATCTGTCGCCGGATAAGGAACGCGTGTTCAGCGAGATATACCGCGTCCTCAGACCGGGAGGAGAGCTCTACTTCTCGGATGTCTTCGCCGACAGACGTATCCCGGGAACGTTATCGCAGGACCCGCTGCTGCGCGGAGAATGTCTTGGCGGGGCGTTATACACCGAAGATTTCCGAAGACTGATGAAGAGATGCGGATGGGCGGACCTCCGGTACACCGAGATACGGGATATCGAGATAGACGATGACGACATCAGAAAGAAGGTGGGGGCCGTCGAGTTCACTTCACGCACGGTCAGGGCGTTCAAACTTGACGATCTTGAAGATAAATGCGAGGATTACGGTCAGGTTGCGTATTACAGCGGCACCATACCCGGAAATCCGCAATATTTCGACCTGGACGACCATCACCGTTTCTTTACCGGAAAGCCGATGCCCGTCTGCGGCAACACCGCGTCGATGATCTCGGGAACGCGATACGGCGAAGCGTTCAGAGTGACCGGGGACCGTTCCGTACACCTCGGGGTGTTCGGAGCCTGTTATTCGAATGACGCGGGTACGAAGAAAAAAGGAGGATGCTGCTGATACGGCCGCGTTCATCATCCTCCTTTGACCGAAGGACCTAACGGATATTATGCTAAATATGGTCATCCGCATATCCGGACGCCGTCCAGCGAGCCTGTATCAAGGAAAGTTTTATAGGATTTATTTGGTTAACGGCATCTTATGCGGAGAACCGGTACAGTTGTCTCAGGGGTTAGGCTGCCGTTCATCTCACAGGGAGATGATCTCGTCGATATCGTGGTGTCGAATGTTCTCGAGATCGGCAAGATAAAGGAAAGCGATGTCGTCGCCGTCACGGAAAGCATAGTGGCGATCTCTCAGGGAAATATTGCGAGCCTCGATTCCGTCGGAAGGGACGTGGAAGCGAAATTCGGGAAGGATAAGCATATCGGTGTCGTGTTCCCGATAACATCGCGCAACAGATTCGCGCAGATATTGAAAGGTATATCCAAAGGCGCGAAGAAGATAACCGTACTTCTCAACTATCCGCAGGACGAGGTCGGCAATCCGATCATGGACCTGAAAAAATGGAATCCGTATACGCTGTCGGACACCAAGGAACAATACACCGGCAAAGAATTCAGAGAGAAGTACGGCGAATATACTCACGAGTTCACCAAACTGGATTATATTCAGCTTTACGAAGGTCTCAGCGATAATATCAGTGTAATATTGAGTAAAGATCCGGCGGCGATACTTACGCACACCAAGGATGTGATCGCGGCCGACATACACACACGGGAGACGACCAAGGAATATCTGATCGGGAGCGGCGGAAAGAATGTGCTCACATTGGCCGAACTCCTTAACGGACCGTCCGGCGACAGGGGATACAATCCCGTGTACGGTCTGCTGGGATCGAATATGTACGGTCAGAACGCCCTGAAACTTTTCCCGAGGGACTGCGACAGATTCGTTCACGCGGTCCAGGACGAATTCTTTAAGAGAACAAAGATCAGACCGCATGTGATGATATATGCTGACGGTGCGTTCAGGGACCCGGTGTGCGGCATATGGGAGCTGGCCGATCCGACAGTGTGTCCGGGCCACACGGAAGGACTGAACGGTTCTCCGAACGAGGTGAAACTGAAATCTGTCGTCGCCGGCGAAAAAGATAAGAAGGCCGCTCTCAAAAAGGCGATGGACAACAAGGATCTCGGAACGGCGCTGGGAACGACGCCGAGACAGTACACGGACCTCCTGGGAAGCATATCCGACCTGGTGAGCGGAAGCGGAGACAAAGGAACTCCGGTTATACTGATACAGGGATATTTCGATAATCTGCTGGACGAATGACCCCGTTAACAGCGGTGACGGAGTCCGGAATATATTCAGAACAGGTGATGTGATCTCATGAACTTCGGTAAAGGACGTCTGCCTCACCTTACGGCGTTCCTCGTCATATGCATGACCTGGGGGCTCAGTCTTGTCGTGGCGTACGATCTCCTTGATACGGGAATACCCCCGTTCTTTTTGGTCGCGGTCACATACGGTATCGGAGCGTTCACGCTCTTCTTTGTGAGAATGATACACGGAAGCGCTCCGAAGATCTCTTCCGGAGAACTGAGATACGGTCTTGCCGTAGGTCTTCTGATATTCGCCGCGTTCGGTCTTCAGACCGCCGGCCTCGGATATACGACGCCGGCAAGGAGCGGCCTTCTTACGGTACTTTACGTGTTATTCGTTCCGCTGATAATATCGGCGGTATCAAGAAGACCGTCCCCGCGTTCCGTTGTCTTTGCGCTGATCGGATTCGCGGGCGTGTTCATGATGTCAGGAACGCTCGGAGGCGACGGGATGAATATCGGCGATATCCTGACCATCATGTGCGCGATCGCTTTCGCGATACATTTCGTCGCTCTTGAGAAGCTCTCCCCCCGTTTCAACACACTGAATTTCACACTTGTCCAGATGATCGGCGCCGCCGCGTTCGCCGTACTGGTCAGCGTTGTGTCGGAGACAGCCGTATATAAAGGGATGGACCTTCTCGGTTCGTGGGCGGGATTATTGTTCATGGGACTCATCGTCACCGGCGCCGGGTTCTTTGTCCAAACCGCCGTCCAGAAGAAGATACCTTCCACCACGATATCGGTGATGTGCTGCACCGAGTCGGTATTCGCATTGCTTTTCTCATGGCTGCTCGGTTATGACGTCATTACGGCGCCGCTGCTGATCGGCGCCGCCCTCATCGTCTCATCCACGGTATTGTCATCGTTATACGAAAGACGGGAACTTATTGATTGAATCCCCCCTTCGCAACGGCTGTTCATTTCTCTTCTCGTTGTATCAGATGACTCCTTTTTCAAACGTGTTGTGTTGTTATCCGACATACCGAACGTCGAACGTGCATCGGTATATTGATAGCGTATGACACATCTGGAGGGAGGAAGATATGACGGAACGGCCGAGACTTGTTGTTAACATAGACCCCAACATCTTCAGGGAGCATGAGTATCAGAAAGAGGAACTGATCTCGTTCTGCGTGAAGAACGGCCTGCAGACCCGCGGTACCGAGACGGAGCTTGTGGAGAGAATATTCGTTTTTCTGACCACCGGCGTAAGAATGGTCAAAGAACACGGAAAAAAGAGGACACTCGGCATTCCGGAAATAACATCTGAGACGATCATTGAGGAAGATGTCATCTTCACGGAAAGAATGAGAACATTTTATCACAAGCATCTCGGAAGATCGTTCTGGTTCCATCCCGAATTCCAATCGTGGATGCGCGCGAATCCCGGAAGGACTTACGGCGACGGTATCGCCGCATACCGTATGCTGGAAGAGGAGAGAACAATAAAAAGGAACGCGAGGGTGGAGGAACTGGATCATATTGCGTATGTGAAAGAATTCCTTGCCGATAATCCCGATATGACGGAGAACGATGCGGAAAGATGCTGGGAATACAGAAAAAAGATACCTGGAAGCAAACTGTATGAACACGATGATCTTTCATTCCTGCGCTGATCTTCGCACTCGCAATGTTCTTCCGGACGGACCAGCAATGTTTATTACCTCGTATGCGGTGATACGGACATGGCGAACCTTACGAAAGAATTGGCGCTGAAGATGCCGCTGAACCTGGGTGCCTCGTTATCCGGTATAGCAACGAAGGAGACGCTCGAAGGTTCGTACCTGACAGATATGGAATATGTCCTTCCCGGTGCAAGATCTGCGATAATATTTTCCGTGCCGTTCGATCAGGACCTCATCGATCCTTATCTCAGTAAGAAGGATTTCTCGCTCAGCGCGCATAAGATACACAGGACGACGTTCGCCGCGGGCATCGCGTTCGAAATGTCGACGGTACTTACCTCGCTTGGATACAGAACGTATCCGGTAGCTCCGAATTTCGCGTTCAGAACGGATACGGAGAACGGAATATTCGACCGCATCCCGCCGATATCGCTGAAACTTATGGCGAGGGCGTGCGGTATCGGTCATATATCACAATCCGGCCTTCTTATCACGAAGGAACACGGCGCCGCATTCTCTTTAGGAGGTGTGGTAACGGATGCCGTTCTGGGACCGACGGAACCTTTGCCGGAAGAAGAGAACTACTGCGACGGCTGCGGCATATGTAAGTTATCATGCGTGGCCGATCACATCAACATGGAAAAGATGTCGATGACGTTAGGCAACACGGTGATAAGAACGGGCAACTGCAGATTACCGGCGCGTTGTGCATATCCGTGCGGCGGGATAACGGGATTGCATAAGAGCGGCAAATGGTCCACATGGTCACCCGGACGTTTCCCGCTTCCCGATGAGGATGAGGAATACAGGACCATATCGAAAAGATATGTGCAGAGATACCTTCAGAGAAAAAGGGAAGGTACGATATCATACAACCCGCTGCTCGCTTATCCTTTCGAGATGCAGTACACCTGCTCCAATTGTCAATTCGTCTGCCATTATGATAAAGAGATAAGAAAAAGAAGATACGGGCTTCTGAAGAACGGCGGCGTCATCATCGAAGAAGATGACGGAAAGAAACGTTCCGTCACACCGGAAGAAGCGGACGAGTTCCTTTTGAAGATGGATAAGGAAAGAAGAAAACTCTTCGTTGACGAATGATGTTCAGACCAGATGCTCTATATCCCTTCCCAATATGATCTTGGGCATCGTCGTAAGGCATCTGGTCCATCTTTTGTAGAACTTTTCCAGCGCCGGTCTGTACAGGTCGGCATGAGCCTTCTCATCATCAACATCCAATATCAGGACGTACGTCACCTTTCCCACATATCTTGTCAGTTCCACGGGAGGGGCGCCTTCTTTCACAGCGTTGAAATCCTCTTGTCTGTGTGTCCGTTTTAAGTAACGGACCCCGATGACGCCGTCCGTACTCAGATAGAACTCTTTCACCTCTCTCATCAGTTCTTCGATCTCGTCCTGTTTATCGACCTTCGCCTCATAGACGCAAATTTCAGTGAACATCATTTGAATATCATTTCACGCGTATTTATCAGATATGACCGATCCTTCGGCGTAACCGCTGCGCGGAGAAGGAACAAAGATGCCGGCTCTGCGAATAGGATCAAAAATGATATGTGCAGAAACATTCGGATACAGAATTCTCCGTATGAAAACCACGGACCTTTCGTTGGGTCGGAAGCATTGAATAAATTGCCACCTATTCCATATACAAAAGCGGAGACCCCCCTCATGAACGAAGAACCCC
>WRKA01000159.1 GCA_009778265.1 Methanomassiliicoccaceae archaeon
GGCGCTCGAACTTATCAAGGGGGCGGGATCCGTGGAAAGGTGTCTCGCGAAGGCGAAGGAAATAGCGGAGGAAGCGATCCCGTATCTCCGTCCGCTGAAAGATTCCGTTTACAAGGATTCGCTGATCGCTCTTGCCCGATACGTGGTGAGCAGGGACAGGTAGTCCTCATGGGAAAGATGAAGACGGACGTTCTCGTCGTGGGCGCCGGTCCCGCGGGCAGCGTGACCGCGCGTTACGCGGCAATGAAGGGCGCTGACGTCACCATCATCGAAAGAAGACCGGAAATAGGTGTACCGGTGAGATGCGGAGAGTTCTTGCCTTCGGTAGAAGAGATAGGCGGCATGTTCCCGAACGCCGGGGACATAGGATCTTTGTTCGAGATGCCGAAGGACCTGATATCCAGAGAGACCGAGGCGATCAGGCTGGTGGACCCGAAGATGAGAGCCACAGATATACCGTTCACGGGATACACAACGGACCGCGACAGGTTCGATAAACATCTGGCGTCCCTGGCCTCGGAGGCCGGAGCGTCCGTGATACGGAACTGTTCGTTCCAACGTATTGAAAAAGGTATGGCGATAACATCGGCAGGAGAGATCGAATATAAAGTGATCGTCGGTGCGGACGGACCCGGTTCCAGAGTATCCAGGGGCCTCGGCCTTCCCAGGCCGGAAGACCCGTATCCGGCGGTCACCGCTCAGGCAAAAGGTGATTTCGATCCCATGGTGGTGATGTTCTTCGGCGGTATCGCGCCCGGCGCTTACAGCTGGATAATACCCAAGGACGGACGGGCGAACATCGGTGTGGGGTTCTCACCCAGATTTGCGGACGGTACGCTGACCGAGTATTTCGACAAGTTCGTGAACATCCACAGATTCGATGTGATCAACAAGATACAAGGAAAATTCGTTCCCAGTCAGGGCCCGGTGAAAAGGACGTTCACCGACAACGGGATGACGGTAGGCGACGCCGCCGGTCATGTTATCTCGGTGAACGGCGGAGGGATCCCGCTGGCAATGATCGCCGGGCGGATATGCGGTAACATCGCCGCAGATAACATTATCGAGGGAACATCGCTGGAAAATTACCAGAAGGAGTGGTCCAGGGTGATGTTAAAACCGCTGAGGATAGCGGCAAGAGGGAAAAAACTGGCGGACATCTTCGCATTCGGTTCCGATCTGAGGACCGGGATATGCATGAGACTTCTCGGAAAAAGAAGGCTAAGTAACCTGATCCGCTGCAAACGTATCTTTCCGTGATCATTTTTTTCTGTAACCCTTCATTGATGATCCGCAGATTGGACAGTCGTTCATCTTCTCTTTGTACCACTTTCCGCATCCGACGCATCTGTAATTCCATTTCTCCACTTTCGTTATCCCTTTCGTTCCCACGGATCGGTATTCTATCCCCATTATCTTACAGACATTCTGTATCGAGAAATCGTCCGTAAGAACAATGCCGTCAAGATCGACGGCCAGCGCAATGACGGAGATATCGACGTCGGATAATCTTCCGGCATCGCCGCTCTTCGCCGCGGCATCTTTCACCTTTGCTACGGACGGATCCGTACATTCCGAGACGCGGAGGAGATCGCCCCATCTCTCCAGCCGGTGGTCCTTGTATCTCCTGAGTTCGTCGACAACACCCGAGGGTACCGCGATATCGCCGGACGGAAGATCTTCCATCGCGAACAGTGCGGAACTGTCAAGGATCAGGGTCATCGTATTATGATAAGCGCCTGCGTATTAATTAATTCTCCAAGGGTCCGCGGAACTAAGCGGTCATGAGGGTTCGTACGGTACGGCACGGTATACTTTCGGCAAGGGACGAAACAGCAACTGTTTTAACCGATGATATACTAAGGTAGCCGATGGAACTGATTGTTGACGATGCGGTCAAGGAATTCATACTTGCGGAAGGCACTGATTACAGGTTAAGCACAACATGCAGCGGTCCGGCGCTCGTTCCCACGCTTATCAAACCGGCAAAAGAATCGGATCTGAAGATACCCGTGGGGGATTATACGCTGTACATCTCGAGAGTACAGCTGAACTATGTCTCCCGGATAACGATAGACATGGTGTACGATGCGGAGAAGATATTCTCCTGTGCGGCGCTGAGCTCGGTCCGCGACATCTACTGAATGCGTTCCGCGGAATCGGCGGAGTTCATTATCATATCGCCGAATCGAAGCTGTGATTGCAGAGCGATCACTTTCGCGGGGTCCGCCTCGGTCACCGGCCTTGCCGGGAGAACACCGCAAGGTGTCTCCGGGAGTATCGACAGTTCGTAAGTTCCGATCCTTTTGGCGATATCCTCTATCTCCAGCTTATCCAGACCTATGAACGGCCTCACCACGGGAAACCCGAGGTCCGACGATTCGGCGCGTATGTTCCTCAGCGTCTGCGATGCGACCTGACCCAGCGAATCGCCCATCACGATGCCGGAGCATCCGTTCCTCACGCCTATCTCTTTTGCAACGGACATCATCAGCCTTTTGCAGAGTACGCATTGGTAACAGTTGTCGCATTCTTTTTTGATGATCGTCTGATTCGGACCGTGGTCCGCAACGAACAGCGGAAACTCCTTTCCAGTGACCTTTCTTAATTGGGACGCGATCATTCTCACTTTCTCTATACTTGCGCCGTCGGTATGCGGACGGTTGTCCATATGCAGCAATATGATATCGGCCCCGACCTCGGACATCTTATATGCGGCCGCCGGAGAATCGATGCCGCCGGAGATCAGCGCTATGAGTTTTAGATCAGAAGATGACATTTCCGTAGTCATCCGCCAGTTTTCTTGTCACAGAACGGTCGCATTTCTCGCAATATAATTGCGTTTTCCCTTTTCTTTTCATTTCCGTTTTGCATTTGAAGCATAACGCTTTCACCACTCCGAGATGTTCGTCCTTCGTGGTAAGCTGCAGGGACGGTTTTATGCCCATGACCTGCGCTCTGATATGGTCCCCCTTTCTCAGTTCCTTGGATACGTCGTCCGTATAACCGGGTGAGATCTTTGAAACATGTATCGTAGCATATGTCTCGCCGCCGATGTCCCTGAGCCTGCCGTCGCTGGCGACTACATCCGCCGTGGCCATGGTCGATCTGGTGTCGGCGACGATCGCGAACACGATATCCCCTTCCTTTAACACATTCGGCGGGTTCGGCGAGATCACACGCGCGGTCATCTCCTCCGAATCCAATTCCAATATCCCTATCTGCGACGCATAGATCACGCCGTCCACCGCAAAGGTACCGTCCGATGCCAGGTACTCCTCCTCCACGGCGACCTCGTCGCCCGGGAACACTTCCTTTCTCTCTTTCATCTGGGATTCACCTTATCATTATCATAACAATGTCAACGTCAACATTCGTTCTATTATGGAACGTGAACGTGTGAGGTATATTAAACTTATAGCTTTTTTTAAAACATATCTCCCTTCCCGCGTTCTTCACATATCCGTCCAGGAATTCCGTCGTCCTTTCCATATGCAGGGAATAGACGGAACCGCAGAGTTCCATCGCCTTGTCAAGGAACGGACGGTCCGCCCGCCTGCTCTGACAGCCGAACGGAGGGTTCATCAGCGCGGTGTCCGCACGTATCGCCACATCCGATATATCTCGAACATCCAGCGCTACATCGGCACCAAGGTCCTTCACGTTCTCCCTGGCCACGGATATCGCTTTCTCGGAAACATCGAAACCGCGGACGCTGTCCGCACCCAGCATCCATGCTCCGATGGAGAACATACCTGTGCCGCAGCCGAGGTCGAGGACGTTCTTACCGGCGATGTCATTCTCTCCGTAAGCAATGAAAAGAACGTCCGAGGCTATCGCCGCCGGCGTCATGTACTGCTCCAACGAAGGATCCGGATCTTCGAAACCCCTGAGTTTCTGCAGTCTCATCTCCAGGTCCTTCTTTTTCATGTTACCTCCGATAAATAAAAAATGAGAATGGGATTAAAAGGTTTTTCAGGGCCTTCAGAGAAGACCCTTCATCACTCTCGCCGCTCTGGCGTCGATCGTCTCTATACCGGTGACCTTGCTCGCATATTCGGTCAGACAGTTGATGTCCCCTCTTTCGATGCATTTCAGCTTGAACTTACGCGTACCGGCCATCAGTTGTTTGAGACCTTCTCCGATACGGTCGTGCCAATAGGTGTACAGACCGACCGCGCCCCATGGAATATCCGTTCCGAGTTTCGCTCCCGGTCTGAGATTCTGTACCGCGTTCGAGGAGATGAAGAACTTCTCCGGCCTGTCGCCGTACTGTTCCGAGAACGAGGACGGAAGTTTCCCTTCCTCCGCCATCTTCACGAAGTGATTGCTCTTCATTACCGAAAGTATCGGTGTTCTGGCCATCGCGATGGATCTGACGATCGGCCCTTCCCCGAGATCGGACATCGCCATCGCTTTATACATCTGCGTCTCGTTGACAAAACCGCCGGCGAACGCGATGTCCGGGACGAACCTGCCCTGTTCCTTCAGTATCCTGGCACATTCGACCACCTGCGCACATAAATGGACGGTGGGGGTGCTCATCTCGTTCATCATCGGGACAGGCGACATTCCCGTTCCGCCGCCGGCCCCGTCGAATGTAAGAAGATCGATCTTCGCCTCGGATGCGCATTTCATCGTGAATGCGACCACTTCCGGTCTGTACGCCCCCGTTTTAAGGAACACGTTCTTCACTCCCTTACCTCTCAGTTGATCTATGTCCTCAAGGAAAGATCCGATGGCAGGGAACCCTACGCGGCTGTGCCTCTCGAACGATCTGAAGAGACCGGCCCTGAACGCTTCCTGAACCTCTTTGTCCTCCGGGTCCGGAAGCACCAGATATCCTCTCGATTTCAGTTCGAGGGCGCGTTCGAGTGTCGTCAGCCGAACCTCTCCTCCGATCGCTTTCGCACCCTGTCCCCATTTTCTCTCGATGACGTCGACGCCCAGTTTCGAGATGACGTAATCATCCGCCCCGCCCCTCATATCCTCGACGTTCGTCTGCATGACTATGGCGCCGGTCTTTCCGTCCCATTGCTCTCTGAACGCGTTCACACGGAGATCCATCTCCGGGGACCTCTGTACTTTTCCGTTGGAATAGACGGCCTCGCTGTCCATTCCGCAGATGTTCTCTCCGATCACCTGACAGACACCCGTGATCGCGGAACCGACGGCCATGCCCTTCCAGTTCCTTTTCGCGACCGCCGTCGATCCCAGACCGGCGATATGCACGGGGATGTTCATCGGTATCGGTCTCTTGGATCTGGAACCGACCGACGTTCTTATATCGGCGTTCTCAAAGAAGGCAACGTCGGGATCGGCGGCGATGCCTTTCGCGCCGATCAGTTCCGCCATGATCTGGATATGCGACCAGTCAAGATAGAAATCCTTGTTCGCCGCGGCTGTACTCGTTCCGAAGTACTCCGGACTGGGGTATAGCACCTCCCTTCCCCTGAACGTCGCTTTACCCGCCTCACAGAGGACGTTGCAGTCTTCAATACATATAGGGCACATCCCGTTGAGAGGGCTTATGTCCGGGACACGTGTCTTAGTGCCGGTCGTCGATCTTGCGTTCTCGATACTGTTCATGAATGATCACCGTCGGAAATTTTTTCCCTTATCGTTTGAAAGCGTAGGATACGATATAAATCTAACGAATCCCGCCGGCACGCACATGAACATCCGCGGATCCTTATTCAAAAAAGAAATGCGACGGCGATTCCGGCTTCGGCGAGAAACAGGATTCCGATATCCTCTCTATCTTCACAGGATACAGGGACAGCGAATCGACCGTCCTTCTCATCGTCCTCTCAAGACGTTTGGGCGGCGATATCACACGTGCGTTCAAAATAAGTTTCCCGCTGCCCGTCATGAACCTGGACCCGTGTATATCGTCCACCTGTATCGATTCCTGCACAAGGGACATCTTTGCCGATGCGCCGGGCGACGATATTATCACCTTCACATGGACTATCGCTTTCGCGCCGTATTCTTTCGCAACGCTTTTCATTATGTCGGAAGCGACCGAATACATATCGATCTTCTCTTTCGTCGTCACGGAGAACGTTCCGGAATACCATCCCAGCTTGGCCTTCTCAAATTCGAATCCTTTATTGTTGTCGCGTTCCGCCGTTCTTGTACTGACGCGGTCGGAAAGTATCATTTCCGTTATCTTGTCGATATTCCTGAGGTCGGACGACGACGTTTCAATGATATCGGCGTCCGGCAGTATCTCGCGCAGACGTTCTTTTATCTCGCCGACCGTTTCTTTGCGTACCATATCCGATTTCGAAAGGACCACGACCTCCGCCTCCCTGATCTGATGCGCCGGTATCAGATCTACCGATTCCGCGCTTTTTTCTTTCTCTTTAGATAACACATCCATCGCTCTGATACAATCGATGACCACGGTGAACGGTGCGACGGCGAACTCGTCGGGATACATAGTTCTGAGGGGCGCGACAACGGAACCCATCAGGTTCGTGGATGTTCCTATCGGTTCAGCTATTATTATATCCGGCCTTCCCATCGACACAAGCGTTCTGGCGCTTGACACGAACTCATCGAAATTGGAGCAGAAACATCCGCCGAGGATCTCCCGCACGTCGAGACCGGCGTCCTTTGTGAACTCCGTATCGACGAGAACATCCCCCTGGTCGTTGGTTATTATCGCCACAGAGCGGTCGTTCTTCTCCCTCAGCGTTCTCGCCAGATTCACGGCAAGCGTCGTCTTACCGGCCCCGAGATATCCTCCGAGCACAAGGAAGCGGGTCTTGTGCCCCGTATCGTCGTTCCTTTTCATGAAGGCGCATCTGTCACACGGAATGGTAAGAACGCACCGGTCCCCGGTGACCAGTCCTTTCAATGTTTCTATGATGCCGATATCCAAAGGTCCGGGGGAGTTCCTGCTGTTCGCCGTAAGGACATCTCTCTCCGCGTCGCTGATGTTATCCGGGATCACCTTTTTTTTGACCAACGATATCATACATTCTTTTCTGTCCTCTTCGGAACACGAGTCGCATCGCAGTCCCGTGTCGGACAGCGGTCCGAAGAGTTCCGCCAGCGGATCTATGACGTATATCTTCCGATCCTTTCCGATGGCGATGTAGACGGCGTCCGGGTCGGAGGGGACGATGTACTCCACCCTCGCGCCGCGCATCTTCTTCTCTTCGGCGACCTTCCAGAATGACGACAGATGATCGCACATCTGATACGAGAGCTGCTGATACTTAAGTCCCAGACGGTCCGCGATATCCTGTTTTGTTATATTCGCATCCGTTCTGGCCATACGAAAAAGCGTTGTCAGTATGCGCTGCCGCATCTCATGGTCGTGTATCCCCATGTACGCGTCCGGATCGAGACACAGGATCTCCATCTTGCAATTTGTCACGTTCCCTTGATTGTCCCGTGTTTATTTAAATTAAAGGTACACTTATTTATTGGAAAGATAATGCATCGATAGGCGATCTCCAGATGGCAGACATAAAGGATTCCGTTATACAGGCGAAAAATTCCGCGATAGCCCTTTCGGCGGCTAACACAAGAACGAAGAACAAGGCGCTTACGGCTATGGCGGACGCTCTGAACAATTCCAGAAAGGCGATAACGGAAGCGAATGCCAAAGATATAGAGGCTGCGGAGGGAATGAGAGCGAAAGGCGAACTGACGGATGCGATGATCAAACGTCTGAAAGTGAATGACGAAAAGATAGACGGGATGATAGAAGGGATAAAGGACGTGAAGAAACTGAAGGACCCGGTGGGAGAGACGATATCCGCGACCGATCTGGATGACGATCTGACGTTATTCCAGATAAGGTGCCCGATAGGGCTTATCGGCGTGATCTTCGAATCAAGGCCGGACGTCGTCCCGCAGATCATGTCCTTATGTCTTAAGAGCGGCAACGCCGTCGTGTTCAAGGGCGGAAAAGAAGCGGCGAACACCAACCGCGTCCTGTTCGACATACTTTCGGAGGCCGCATATGCATCCGGTATACCGAAGGATGTCTTCTGTCTCATGGAAACAAGAGGTGACGTCTCCGCGATACTGAAGATGGACGGCCAGATAGACCTGCTGATCCCGAGGGGCTCCAACGAATTTGTAAGATATATACAAACGAACACCAAGATCCCGGTGCTCGGCCACTCGGCGGGGATATGTCACGTCTACGTGGATGCGGACGCGGATGAAGAGAAGGCGCTGTACGTGACGCTGGATTCGAAGATACAGTACCCGGCGGTATGCAATGCCGTCGAGACGCTGCTCGTTAACGCAAAAGTAGCGAGAACGTTCCTTCCGAAGATGGTCGAACTGTTCGTCAAGAACGGTGTGGAGGTGAGGGCGGACGCGGACATCAGAAGGATACTGGGAAAGAATGATAAGGTGACGGCGGCAAAGCCGTCCGATTGGGACACGGAGTACAACGACCTCATAATATCGATGAAATTAGTGAACACGCTGGACGAGGCCATAGATTTCATAAACAAACACGGATCGAAGCATACCGATACCATAGTGACGGAGAACAATAAGAGCGCGCAGAGGTTCGTCTCGCTGGTCGATTCGTCAAGCGTGATGGTCAACGCGTCGACAAGATTCTCCGACGGTTTCAGATATGGCAAGGGCGCCGAAGTAGGGATAAGCACCAACAAGATACACTCCAGAGGGCCGGTGGGTATGGAGGGACTGATGATATACAAATACGTCCTCATAGGTAACGGCCACGCCGTCAACAGCTATACCGGCAAGGCGGGAAAGAAGTTCAAACACACCGTATCGGAGAAAGAGTTCAAATTGTGATTAGAATGAGATCGGAGCATCTGAAGGAAACGCACAGGGTCGTAATAAAAGTGGGTACGTCATCGATAACCGGAGGAAGTTCCGGCGCATCCTCCGAATTCATGGATTCGGTCGCGAGACAGGTGAGATCGCTAAAAGAGAAAGGGATCGAGGTACTTATCGTGACGTCGGGCGCCATAGGTATCGGATTATCGACGATGGGCGCGAGACCGCGGTCCAGGGAGATACCGATAAGACAGGCCGCCGCATCCATCGGTCAGAGCGTACTGATGCAGAAATGGAACGACAGCTTCCAGAGATACGGGATATCGATAGCACAGATCCTGCTCACTTACGATTTCTACTCGGACCGCGAGAAATACCTCAATCTCAGGAACGCCGTCCAGACATTGCTGGAATACAGGGCGGTGCCGATATTCAACGAGAACGATGCGGTATGTGTGAAAGAGATAGATGCGATGTTCGGCGATAACGATACGCTTTCCGCGATGGTGTCGATAAAGATGGACGCCGACCTTCTGATAATACTGTCGGATGTGGACGGCCTTTACGACAAAGATCCGAAGATAACGAAGGACGCGGCACTCATCGCAACGGTCACGGACATCACGGACACGATAAAAATGTCGGCCGGCGATCCGTCGTCGAAGGTGGGTACCGGCGGTATGAGAACGAAGATCCGCGCGGCGGAGATATGTCACGAAGCGGGATGCAACATGGTGATCGCGAACAGTACCGTCCCGGACGTTATCGAAAGGATCGTCGCGGGAGAGGAGATAGGGACGATCTTCATCACAGACAAGAAAGAAAAGAAGAAGACCAGCTGGATACGGTACGCGAATCCGTCGGGCACGATCGAAGTGGACGAGGGAGCGAAGAACGCCCTTTCAAAACACGTCGGTCTGCTGGCGATAGGGATCAAAGGGGTCGCGGGAAGGTTCGACCGGGGGGATGTTGTGAATATAACATTCAACGGGAACACGATCGCAAAAGGGATCCCGGATTACAATTCCGACGACATATCAAAAATAAAAGGACTGCACAGCGACAAGATGTTCGAAGTTCTCGGCCATAAGAATTACGATAATGTGATAAGAAGCGAAAATATAGTGATAATGTGACGCGTCCGGAAGATATGACAGAGTTCAAAGGAGAATAAGGGACAATGAGCAAATACGATCCGTTATGGGAACACATCAGGAAGAACGGCGGCTCTTCACTGAAATTAACGTTCGACGAGATCAGAGAGATCATCGGGATAGAGATAGACCATTCTTTTCTCAATTACAAGAAAGAATTGATACAGTACGGATACAAGACCGGTAAGAT
>WRKA01000160.1 GCA_009778265.1 Methanomassiliicoccaceae archaeon
AAGGCAAGGATCATCGGTGCGAGAGCGCTTCAGATATCGTTCGGAGCGCCCGTTCTCGTTGAATATCCGGCGGAACTGCTGGACCCGATCGACATCGCCATGCTGGAATTTGACAAGGAATTGATCCCTATTACTGTGAGCAGAGACTGAGGTTTTTAAATGAGTGAAGCGGAGAACATTGAGCTGTTGGTGCCCGAGGACATATATCTCACATCGGGTGTGCACATCGGAACGCAGCAGAAAAGCGCCGACATGAAAGATTTTATCTACAAAGTAAGACAGGACGGACTGTATGTCCTCGACGTCAAGAAAACGGACGAGAGGATAAGGGCGGCGGCGAAGTTCCTTTCGAGGTTCGATCCGAGAAGGGTGCTTGTCGTATCCGCAAGACAATACGGCCAGAGGCCCGCAAGGACATTTTCAAAAGCGATAGGCGCGCCGTCGTTCCCCGGACGTTTCGTTCCCGGTACGCTGACGAATCCGTCGATGGCCGGCTTCATGGAACCGGAAGTGATCATGGTCACCGACCCGTCCGCCGATAAACAGGCGCTGAACGAGGCGCTGAACCTCGGTATACCGATAGTCGCGATGTGCGACGCCAACAACGAGACGAGGAACGTCGATCTTGTGATACCGACCAACAACAAAGGAAGAAGGGCGCTCGCCTGTATCTATTGGGTGCTGACTAGAGAAGTGCTCACGGCGAGAGGGGACCTTAAGGACCCGTCGGATTACACGATGGAGATAGAGGACTTCGAAGCGCGTCTCTGATACCAAACATTTTTTACTTCTTATCATCCTATTCACGTTATGCGGTATCCGGCGGTAGCGGGGCGTTTCTATCCGAACGATAAGAAAATGCTGAACGGCGAGATCAGGGATTGTTTCACTCATCGGATAGGTCCGGGCCTTCCCGGCGTATGTTCGAAGGAAAGGAAGATAGTTTCCGTGATAGCTCCGCATGCCGGTTATATGGCGTCGGGAATGAACGCCGCATACGCATACAAAAGAATAGCGGAGGACGGCCTTCCCGATGTTTACATAATTATCGGACCGGATCATCACGGTATACCGTACGACATCGCGATGTGCGGCGAACCTTATGTTACCCCGCTGGGTGTATGCAACATTCACAGAGAAGCGGCGGAACGGATGAGGAAGGCGATACCGGACGATCCGCATTCGCACAAATATGAACATTCCGTGGAGGTCCAGGTACCGTTCATACAGTATATCGATCCGAACGCCCGCATATTGCCCATAATAATGAGCGACCAATCGCGGGAATGCGCAGAATATCTGGCGAAGGCGATAGCGGAAGCGTGTGACGGTCTTGATGCGCTGGTCGTTGCGTCGAGCGACATGTCCCACTACGTTACCAAAGAACAGGCATACTCGGAAGGGAAGGACGTTCTGGAAAGGGTCTGCGCACGCGACGTCGAAGGGATGTACGATGTTATCGAAAAGCGGGGGATAACGGCATGCGGCTACGGTCCGATGGCCGCGGCGATGTCCTTCGGCCGTTCTGTCGGAGAACTACTGAGATACTCGGACTCGGACGATTCGTTAGGGTATCACGACGGCGGAGTGGTCGGATACGCATCCGTCGCCTTTTTTCGGTGATAGGATTTAATTAGTGAATGTTATTTCGTTATCATGGATGAGGAGATCTATTTCTGTCCGCATTGCGGAAAGAATCTGCCGGTAGGGTCGCCCTACTGTCCGGCGTGCGGCGCGCGTCTGAACGATCCGCAGGCCGATGTGAGGGAAAAAGCAATCATCGAAGAAAAAAGCAGGGACCGCATAACGATAGCGGTGATCCTGCTGTCCGTTTCCGCGGTCATCACGATCGTAATGGGATTATATTATATCGCATCCGCGGAAAGCATGGTGGACACCATAATGGATGCGTACGGCAGTTTGCTTACCGATTATTATACGGCGGAGTCCCTGACATCGTTCATCAAGATGCTGGGATGGATAGTGATAGGGATCGGAGCGTTATTTGCCGTCACGGCGCTGCTGGCATTCATGCGGAAGTTCTGGATATTGACGGTGATACTGTGTCTGATAGCGGCGCTCTTCGGGGTGCTCGGACTGATCAGTCTGGTACTCGGACTGATCGCGTTCTATTTTATCTACAAATCGAAACCCTATTTCACGAATTGAAAATAAGGGCGGCGTAAGCCGCCCCAAATTGTTTTAGATCTTCTTCAGTCTTCCGAGCACCGGTTCGTACGCAAGTCCCTTATCCAGCAGGGTGCTGATCATCTCTTCCAGTTCCGTATCCGATATCCCTTCGGCCGCCGCCCGGTTCTTGATGTCGTTCATCGGCGCCCCGCGCCCGTCGTCCAGTTCGCCGAGGATGTTCAGCATCAGGTCCTCTTTGTCAACATCGGAGATACCGCTTCTCTCTTCTATCTCGATCTCGTCGGGAAGGTCGGTGACCTCTTCCGGGAGACCCAGGTCGATATCGCTGTCGGGAAGCAGCATCCTCAGTGAATTCTGAATAAGTTTCAGATATTTCGACGATTCCGGCGTTCCGTAGAATTCCGCCGCCTCGATCGCACCTTCCGCATCGTCCTTCGTCATTCCGTGCACCGCAAGGTCTTCCGCGCTTGCGTCCGGCATGGAAAGAGCGATCTTCATGTTGTTGAGACGTTTCCAGGTGGCCTGCGCGGTCTCAAGGACAATGCGCTGTCTTGTCAGCGCATCGATCCTGACTATCTTCTCGGGCCTTATAGAAACGAGGACGCGCGTCTCGTCCGGTCTGTACGTTCTTATCTTACCGATGACGGCGACGAACGACGGTGTTTCCATGCCGGCCATGGCCGCGGCCGCTTCCGGTTCGTAACGTCCGACGTTAACGAAATAACTGCCGGATACATCTTCGATCCTGGCCCTCCATAACGGTTCTTCGTCCGTACCGATGTTCTGCTTGTCGAGCAGGACGCCGGCGATCAGCACTCTGTTCAGTCTCGTTCCCAGAGGGGTGATCACATAAACAGGCGATCTCTCCTCCTCGCCTTTCTTTTCCAGTGAAGAAGAGTTCAATTCTCCCGCGAAGATCCTCCACGCGGTCTCGCGTGACATCATAGGGCTCCCTCCACCTTATCCAGGAGCTCTTTCGCCTCTTTCTGAATGTCCTTCGCTGCCTTTCCGATCTCACGGACGATCATCATCGGCCCGTATTCGTCGCTCAGCACGTTACCTATGGCGAAAACATTCATCACCAATATCTTCTCCTCCATCTTTCTGTACACCGAATCATTGTCCCCGGTCGCTTTTGCCATGGCGACCGCATCGTCGAGTGTGATCCCGATCAGCTCTTCCGTGGATTCTTTGCTGACGACGGCCGATAACGGACCCGTTCCGTCGTCGATCACGATCTTCATCCTGAGGTCGTACACCGCCTCCACCTTTCCGTGCATCGCACATTCGTCACCGAGTACCGAACGGTTGCACTGCGGACACCTTCTTATCAGCCCGCTCCCCGTCTTAATGTCGACGATAGCGCCGGTCACCATGACATCGAGACCTCCGCCCGCTCTGACGATCTCGGCGACGCTTCTTTCGTTCGCGCCGCTCTGCACATCAAGTATGAAATCGACACGGCTTATCTCGCACAGGTCCCCGAAGTTCAGCTGCGGGACCCCTCTCCACGCTCTGATATAGGCGTTCTTGGCGCAGACGGTCTCGTTGGTCTTCAGATCGAAGTCGTTCCACGCGGTGAACTGTATCTTTCCGGTGTCGTCGGCGATTATTCCGGTGAACACGGTCTTCGGTCCGGCGTTCTCTCCTTTCGGAATTACCTCCTTGGTCTCGACGGAAAGTATCTTTCCTGTGATAGTGACGTTACCGACCCCCTCGCGCAGTTCCGCTATCTTCGTATCGGACGACGCGGACAGGAGACGCTCCGGCGCTTCCATCTGCTTTTCCGAGATCCCGGCAAGACTTCTGTCCCCGAAGTTTATTTGTAATTTTTCGTTCCACATCTTCGTGTATGCGTTCCTGAAGTCGTATGTTACGCCTTTTTCCAGCACGAATTTACTTACATCCCAGACGGTGAACGACGCCGTTCCCGTCTCATCTCCGAGTATTCCGGAGAATATCGTTTTCGGAACGCCCTTGGCGGTTATCTGTCTCTCTTCGATGAAAACGACCCTCGCAGTAAGGTCCACATTCTTCTCATCGCCTGTCATCTCGCTGATCTTTTTGGTGATCGATGCCGCGGATACGAACGGCGTGTCCTTGCCGTACTTCCTCATGATGCCCTTCTTTGCCGCATCAACGGAAACATGATACACGTTAAGATATGTGTTCAGTTCCTCTATTATCTGTTCTTCGTCCGCTCCCTCTCCGATCACCCTTTTCAGTTCTTCAATATGGGGTGTTAGTTCTTCCATTTTCATTTTTCATCGACCTCCGCGGCAGCAGCCGCCGTTGTCTGTTTTAAGAGATGTTTCGCATGGTTAATAAAGAATTCCGGGGGGTGGCCGAAAGTACATCGCGCGTTAAGAAGCGCGCGTGCGGCGCGCGCAATGACCGTCTTTATAACAGATTTCTGATTTTCAAGATTAGACTAATATACTATGGCGGAACTGACCTATCATTCCACGGAAGGGTGAAAGAATAGGGCAAATGGAAAAGTTCGGAAAAAGCATGGCCAAAAGACCGGTCGTGCCCATACTCGCGGTCCTGCTGATCACGTTCGCTTCGCTCGGGATGATAGCATTCAATCCTCCGTCGTTCGATATGGATGAAGGAAGTTTCACGCCTCATAATGATGTTACGCGGGCATCGACGCTCATATCCGAGACATTCACGTCGTCGGCGACCGCCATGGCGCTGGTGGATGCGAAGGACACCGAGAGCGGAGATATATTCACGAAGCAGGTGTTCCTCGATCTTCTGGAATTCGAACAGCAGCTTGCTGCGTTAACGTACACCGATACCGAAGATAACATGAAGCCTTACGCCGCTCTGGACGGATTCTCTATAATGAGTCCGGTATCATTGGTTGCGCGGGCGATAGCCGACAATGTCAACAGCATGATACCCATCCCCATCCCCATTCCCGATCCCGCGTCATATGTGGACCCAGTGGAATATCAGATCGCATATTACACAACGCTGAAGAACGTAATGGGGTTGGAACTGTTCGGTAACCCGATCGTCACAGACGAGATAATAAAACAGGCGGCATTCGGCGTCCTTACGGATCCGCAGGGCGCAATGCTCCTTTCGCTGCTGTCCAAGGACGCCGTGATCGAGAACGATTCCGCATCGGCGAGAGGCTGTATGATCATGCTGATGATCAACGACGACTCCTTGGACCTTATGAAGGAAGGCCAGCTGGGGTTCGAGGGAGATGTGATATCGGCGGCCGATGATTTCATACCCGATACCGACGGTCTGAGCATATCGAGCATCGGACTGATGACAACGATGAACGAGATAGGCAACATGGCGCAGGAGGACATATTCAAGCTGCTGCCGATCGCGATCGTCGTCATAGCGCTGATACTTATCGTGATGTACCGCGACATCGCCGACGCGGCACTGGGTCTTCTGGGGCTGCTGATAGCGATAGTATGGACGTTCGGTATATGTTCCGCCATCAACTTAGAGATAACCACGATAGCCATCGCGGTGCCGATACTGATAATGGGATTGGGGATAGACTACGGTCTTCATCTGGTATTCAGGTACAGGGAGGAAAGAAGGAACGGCCAAGGGCCGGAAGGTTCCACGGGAAGGACGATGGGTTCCGTGGGCGAAGCGCTTGTGCTTGCAACGGTCACGACGGTGATAGCGTTCCTTTCGTATCTTACATCATCAATGAGCGCGTTGGCCGATTTCGGTGTGATGTGTGCGATAGGCATCATATGCGCTTTCATGGTCATGATGCTGCTCATGCCCCCGGCACAGGTGCTGAGGGACCGCAGGGCCGCGAAGAAGGGAAAGGACCCCGATAAAGCGAAACGTTACAGGGAGAGCAAAAGCGACCACGGCGACGTGATAAGCAAGGCGGCCGGCATCGGAGGAAGGATGGCGGTCAAGAACCCGTGGGCGGTCCTTTTGGTAACGGGCGTGGTGATCGCGCTGGGCGCATACAGCGCCGCCAGCATAACATACAATTTCGATATGTACGAATTCGTTCCGGAGGGATCGTACGCATATGATGCGCTGAACTATATGAACAATAATTATTCGTCGACCACGAACACGGTGAGCGTGCTGGTGTACGGCGACGGATGGGACGCCGATACGATAAAGGCGATGGAAGATTCCATCCGTAATCTGAACGATACAGAGATAAGAGGACTCTCGTATCAGGGAGGCAATCTGGACGATCCGAGTTATTTAGGTACCGTGCTTAGCAGTTTCAACGCAGCGTACGGCAGTTCGATCGATCTGCCGCTGCCCGGAGATCCGACATACAGCGACATCTACGATAATGTGTTCAATGCGGACGGGACGATGAGACCGATAGTACCGGAGACGCAGACCTATCTGAACATACTGAAAGCGGCGACGCCGGAAGCGGTCGTATCGTCAGTGGCCGCCGCCGGCGCGGACGGTAACGAGTACGCAAGGATCATCCTGAAACTCACCATCGAGATAACAAGCGACAACGACGGCGTCCTCGCAATGGTGGATGCCGTAAACGAACAGTGTCATCCTTTGGCCGATGCCGGTCTCTCGTATATCACAACGGGTCAGACCGTCGTGCTTGCGGTGTCCATGAGCGAAATGAATCAGAATCAGATGCAGTCTCTGATCGTGACGATAGTCCTTGTGTTACTCATACTGACAATAGTGATGTACTACACCGACAAGAGCTGGCTGCTGGGAACGATGGCCACCATACCGACGCTGATATCGGTGATCATGATATGGGGCACAATGGCGATGATGAACATGCCGCTCAATGTTATGACGTTAACGATAGCGTCCCTCGCGGTCGGCATGGGGGTCACGTACGGTATACACATAGCCCACCGTTACATAACAGAGCTGATCGATAACGACCTCGATCCGGACGACGCCATCAAGATGGCGACACGGGAGACCGGGAAGGGTGTGTTCGGCGCCGCGATAACGACGGTGGCCGGCTTCGGAGTGATGGGATTCTCAAGGATCCTGCCGCTGTACCAGTTCGGACTGATCACAGCGCTGGCGATAACGTTCGGATACATCGGTGCGGTGTTCGTGCTTCCGTCCCTTTTAACGATATGGGGAAGGCACGCGAAACCGAAGGTGAAGCAGAGATTCGAAAGGTCCGCGAAGAGAACGGAGAACGGGGACGAAGAGGGAACGGACCAGACGCCCGGCGCGTGAGAACGTATACGCGAACGTACAGTTCCGTTATGATCTTTCATAAGCGTAACGACCCAAGGTTTAAATTCCGAAATACAATCAGTGCGTATGGTCCCTAAGAAGAAGATCGATTCCATTTTGGCGGGTTATGACAAGGATGACATAACGATAGCGACACTTTGCTCCCATTCGTCATTACAGATCTTCCACGGCGCCCGTAAGGCGGGATTCAAGACGTTAGGATTGACGGTGTCCCACAACACAAGATATTACGACGCCTTTCCGCTGGCGAAACCCGACGAGATAATAACGTACAAGGACCTCGACGAGATAGAGGAAAGGGTGGGAGAACTTCATGACCGTAACGTTGTTGTGATACCGCACGGTTCTTTCGTGGAGTACATGGGGCCGAAGAAGTTCGAGGAGCTCGAAGTTCCGGCATATTGTAACCGCGCCGTTCTTCAATGGGAATCCGACCGCGATCTGGAAAGACAGTGGATAACGTCCGCGGGGGTCATGATGCCCCGTATATACACCGATGCAAGGGAGATCAGCGAACCGGTCCTCGTGAAATATCACGGCGCAAAGGGAGGAAGAGGATTCTTCATCGCAAAGGATTACCCGGACTTCAAGATGTACATCGATAACACTCAGCCTTACACCATCCAGGAGTATGCGCTGGGAACGAGGTACTACATGCATTTCTTCTATTCGCCGTTCAAGGAGGACGGTTACAAGGTGGCGCGGGGAGGAACATTGGAACTTCTGTCCATCGACAGACGCGACGAGAGCAACATCGACGAATTATACAAGATGGGGTCGTACGACGATCTGAAGAAACACGGTCTCTATCCGTCGTTCGTCGTCACCGGGAACGTGCCCGTTGTGATACGCGAGTCGTTGCTTCCGAAGGCGTTCGACATGGCCGAACGTATCGTGAACAGATCGTACGAACTGTTCGGAGGGATGTGGGGGCCGTTCTGCTTAGAGACCATAGTCACCGATAAATTGGAGTTCAAGCTGTTCGAGATATCGACAAGGATCGTTGCCGGAACGAATCCGTTCATATCGGGTTCGCCGTACGCCGATCTCATATATCCGGGAATGAGCACCGGCGGAAGGATAGCGAAAGAGTTCAGGGACGGTCTTGCGAACGGTAATTTCATCGATCTGATGACCTGATACGCGGGACGGCGGTCAAATCTGTATCCGCGATCGTCCGCAGCCGATGTCTGCGGCAAATATTATAACAAATGCCGGACAAAAAGTATTACAGATACCGGACAGACAGATACGGCCGGACGAAAAGGGTCGATTATAAGAACGGCCATAGTATTCACTATAAACATGTCCGGAATGTTCTCTGTGTTCAAGGGTCAGGCCAAACGGCGAAGCAGCAGCGATAAGACCGACAGGAACACGACCATAGGCATAGACCAATCCGGTGCTTTGGGCAGGTACGGCGGAAGATCGAAATATCATACATTGGTAGCGACGGTCATACGCGATTACAATAAATTTGAGAAGATCGCGGAAAGCATTCCCAAAAAGAAGAACGGCAGCCTTTCCGAATCGAACGAACTGGGAAGGAAAAAAAGACGGTCGATACACGCGATGATAAACGAACATTCTCCGGAGATCTATGTTTCGGCGTATCCGCTGACGTCAAAGATGGTATCATCGTCCGACGCACAGGCGGATCAATACACATTGCAGGTCGGCGAATTGCTGGAACTGATATTTTCCCGGTCCGCCGATAAGATATTCGACGTTCTTCTGAATTCGAACTCTCTCATAACGAAGAAAAGGGAGAAGAAGTTCCTGGACAGTTGTAACGCGGCCGCGAAGAAGTACGGTAAGGAGATACAATGGATCGAGATGCAGCCGTCGAGAAGGAATAAAGTTCTCTGTGTCGTCGATTTCCCGGCGAACGTGGTCGGTATGGACATCGAATACCGCGGCCTTCCGCATGAAAGTCACGACGAAGTGGAACTGACCATCGTCGGCTGAGGTACCGAACGGTGCGGGTGGAACGTTCACTCCATTCCGGATATATCAAAAAGGTGTTCAGGTCCTACGGGCTTAAATGCCTCCCCAAGCCGGGCCGCAAACCATTAGACCTCCGCCCTCGCGCACGGTTTTGTGTGTTTCGCCCTCGGTGCGCTTTGCTTCACACCCTTTTGTAAGCTATCACTCCGTGCGCTCTCGTCTGTGAGCGTCCGCCTCATAGGATTCGACCCTGAACGTCAATAAATGGAATACAGGTTATTTAAACCTTCGAGCGGCGTCCCGAGAACGCACATACACAAACAATATCTATATGGTAGATATAACGGAACGACGATGTTCTCCAAGAGGCTTATGAACGTGCCCGAATCGGGAACGGTCGCGATAGCGAACCTTGTAAGTCAGCTCAAACAGGAAGGCGCGGAGATAATATCATTTTCCATGGGAGAGCCGGATTTCGGAACTCCGGACAACATAAGAGAAGCGTGCGTCAGATCGCTCAACGAAGGGTTCACCCATTACACACCATCCATGGGGATCCCGGAACTGAGAAAGGCGATAGCGGAAAAAACGGTACGCGACAACAAGATAAAGTGCACCGCAAAGAACGTCCTCGTAACACCGACCAAACAGGCGTTGTTCATGATCGCCCTCGCATATCTGGATCCCGGCGACGAGGTGATACTTCCGGACCCGGCATGGGTGTCGTACGACGCCGTGATAAGACTGGCGGGTGCGAAGACGGTATACGTTCCGACAAGGTTCGAAGATAATTACTGCATGAGCGCGGAAATGATGGCCGCGGCCGTC
>WRKA01000161.1 GCA_009778265.1 Methanomassiliicoccaceae archaeon
ATATGCTACTACATATATTAATTCATCACGGAGAAATATCCGACACGTACATCAAAGGATAATCTAATTCCTCGAGATATCTCATTTCTGCGGTCACAATTGTATCTTTTATCCTTATTTTGACAACGGCATCGATCATTTCGCCTCTCAAGGAAACATAATCGTACGCATCCTTTCTTTCTCCTCTTCTTATCTCTATTCTGACCTCGGCGGATACAACGAACGGCTGCACCATTATTGAACGTTCGATCGCTTTCTCCAGCGCGGGGATGTTGGACGTGTCCGCCGGAGTTCCCACGAACTGGTGATATATCGTTCCCATCTTTATTCCCGCTTCGAATACGGCGCGTTCACGTTCCGAGCATCTGAACATCTCTTCCGCTTTTCTGTCCCTGGAACTCATCGTGACCGCGAACGCGAAGGAACGGTTTAAAGTTAGCCGTCGGATGGTTCGCAATATTTTTTAACGTTGGCAACTTGGCAGGAACGATGGCGTCGCTCAAAGATGATATCGTTCGGCTGAAAAGAGAAAGGAATGCGGTCATTCTCGCACACAATTACTGTCTGCCGGAGGTACAGGACATTGCCGACCACGTCGGCGATTCGTTGGGACTTTCTATAACCGCATCAAAGGCGGACGCCGGCGTGATAGTGTTCTGCGGTGTGACGTTCATGGCCGAATCCGCTAAGATACTGTGTCCCGGGAAGAAAGTTATAGTTCCCGAACCTTACGCGGCGTGCCCGATGGCATCCATGTGTTCCGCCGAGCAGATAAAGGATGCGAAAGGATGCCACGGGGATGCGTGCGTTGTCGGTTATGTGAACACAACGGCATCCGCGAAAGCGGAGATGGACATATGCTGCACATCGTCGAATGCCGTGAACGTAGTAAGATCGATGAAAGAGAAAGAGGTGATATTCGTCCCTGACGCTAATCTAGGTTCTTACGTGGCATCAGAGGTACCGGAGAAGGACATGGTGCTGTGGAACGGTTACTGCCCCGTACATCAGTCGATAACGGAACAGAACATCGCCGATCTGAAAGAGGAACATCCCGGCGCGGTCGTGATCGCACATCCGGAATGCAGACCGGAGGTGCTGAACATAGCCGATCATGTGGGTTCCACCGAAAAGATGATCGATTTTGTAAAAGGATCGGAATCAAAGGAATTCATCGTTGCGACGGAGAAAGGAATGAAACACCGCCTTGAGAAAGAAGGTCCCGGGAATAATTACTATTTCGTGGATCATGCGCTGTGTTCGGTGATGAAGATGACCTCGCTCCAGTCCGTCGCGAGAGCGCTTAAAGAGATGGATCGGGAAGTGATCCTTGACAACGATATACTGGAAAGGGCGAAAGGACCGCTCAGAAAGATGATAGAGCTCAAATAACCATTCTCATATCACGAGAAGGAGAAGGCCGGATGAAGATCACTTATCCGCTGATATATGATGAGCCCTATGAGTGCTGACGGCCTCTCATATGTCACCGTCATCTTTTTTCTCGCTGTCCTCAGACGGCATAAGATCTTTCACGTCTTTTTCGAGCGAGAGCATCCTGTCGAAATCATTCGCGAACGATCTGTCCTGTATCATACGGTATTTATCGAATTCGCTTTCGGCGAATGACCTTGCTATAGCATGAGAAACGCGCCCCTTGTCATTCAGGATCTCATGTTCGTTGAACTGCAGAAAACTGTCCAGGCGTTCGGCCCAGTCCTGCATCGTCATCGGTATGCGGCGTCTCGCCTGGTATTCCGCATGATCAAGATACATTGTGACGATCATCTCCAGCGCCGAAAGTTCATCTAATTCCAGATAATTTTTTGCGATCGAAACGTCATATCTCTGAATCTTACCGTCCGGGAATTTCGCCCATGACGTAAGTCCCATGTGCGGTCTTTCGGAATCGGCACGTTCCATTATCACTTCCGCGGCCGTGTGTCCGTGGATCGCCCAGTGGAGTTTGTTCTGCACGGTCGCGAAGAAATTCTGCGTCGTCCCCGAGGTCAGATCATAATCGAGCGCGGTGGCGTATATGTCCGTTATCTTCTGATAGAATCTCCGTTCCGAGATGCGTATCTCGCGTATCTCTTCCAGCAACTCGTCAAAATATTTTTCTGTCAGGACACTGCCGCCGTTGATAAGCCGATCCTTATCCATCACCCATCCTTTTATCGTATATTCTTTGACTATCCGGTTCGCCCATTTCCTGAAGCGTACCGCACGTTCGTTGTTCACCTTGAAACCGACGGCTATTATCATTTGCAGACTGTAATGAATAACGTTCCTATTGACCTCCCTATCGCCTTCAGTTTGAACTATTAAGAAATTCTTAATAGTTGCTCCCTCAGTCAATTCTCCGTCTGAAAAGATTTTTTTGATGTGCTGATTGATATTTGCAACATCCACATCGTAGAGTGTCGCCATCATCTTCTGTGTGAGCCAAATATTCTCATTCTCATAACGCATCTCGAGACTCTGCGGGTCGTCGCCGGTCGCGGCCACAAATGTAAGATATTCCGCCGCCGAACTGCGGACGGTCACTTCTTTCTTTTCTTTTTTAGCCATTGGATCACCTGTGATCTTTCCGCGTCATTCTATCATCGCGCCGAGATAGTCGATGAACTTACTTAATTTCATTCCGTCCTCCCACCTCATTATGAAATTGCCGTGGGAGTTCGTCTCGATCACAGGTACCGTCCTCTGTACCAGTCCCATCCTTCCTTTCAGGCCGCGGTCGAGCGGTAACGCGAAGATCCTCCACGGATCGCCGCGGAATCCCTTCAGACGGAACGCGTAGATCGGTATGAGCGAAGAACGCTGGCATTCTTCGATCATATTCTCCGCCTGTTCCGTCAGTCTTTGATTCCTGCTGAACCTCAGCGTATCCTCGGCGGAGCTTTTCACCTCTATCGGAAAAGAGAAGTCCCATCTCATCGCAACAAGATCGACGCCGAGCGAACCCGCCGCCCGAATGACGACGAAGGGGTTCTCCGCAACGGACAGATACGCTTTCTTTTCTGCGTCATCACAGGTCTTCATCATCGTTCTCAATGTTTTCTCATCGCCCGCGAGAAGATATTTCAACTCGCGTTCATAACGGTCGCCGGCTGCTGCCATATTATCAAAATGGAGGAACATATTTAAAAGGCTGAAGGGGGGAGGTAACCGAAAGTACTCCCGGAAAAGCGGTTCCTCTCGGGGCGGAGATACGGCATCCAATGGATTAGATATCCTTCAGTAACTGTAACCCACGGAAATTATGACGTCGAGATCATAATATCTTGTGAGATGTCCCTTACTGTCGGGGGGCAGTAGTAAAGAATTCCTTTACAACTGAATCCGATCCGAGCTCACCTTCTTTGAAGGCGTTATTGATGCGCATCCCTGCGTTCTGTTTCGTGGATCGGAACAATTCCGCCATCTGTCCCTGTGTAAGTCAAACCGTCTTGTCTTCCATCCGGTTTTAACGTCTCATCAGGCTCATACAGCACAATTTCCCCTCTTCTTTCTTATGAAAATGTGCTTTTTCCGTATTTTTCTGTTGCTTCCGATGCCCATTCACGGAACGATGTCCCGGTCTGAGACCTTACCCGGTGACCGACCGCAGCTATCGCGTTCAGATTGTAATACTGTGTCGGCCTCCGGTTACTTAATTCGGAAATTCCGAATTTATTCACGACCCCCATTTCCTCGAGTTCGCCCTCGGTCCGAACTGTTGCAAATCTTGCAACAGTTGCCGGTGTGTTGAACTCTTCTTCGAAGACATTGGTCAAGTGTCAGCCGAACAGTTCCGTTCTCCGGATGAACGTCCAGTTTCAGCGTGTCATCTGGCCGGTATTGTGCGATTTTGCTTTCCTTCTTTTCCTGATACTGTACTGCGGCGTAATCCTTTCCTTTCATAGAACGTTCCCACGTATTCAGATCTTGTAAGATGTCCCTTACCGCCGGGGGCAGTATTCAAGGATTCCTTGAGTACTGAATTCGGTTCGAGTTCACCTTCTCTGAAAGCGTTGTTGATATGCAGGCTGATGTTTTGAAAGCTTGTTCGGAACAGTTTCGTCATCTGGCATTTCTCTATGATTTTACTCTGTTGTCGACAGAATCGATCACATCTAAACTGTATGTTTTCACCGGTCTGTCGTAACCGGAAATGTGCAAAAAATGCACATTGCTTTCTTCGTCGAGTTCCTCTTTCGCGAATATGTTCCTGATATGTTTTGTTATGACCGTTCTCTCCCTTTCGAAAAGCGTTACCATCTGTGATTGTGTAAGCAAAACGGTTCCGTTCACGGGAACATCCGAAACCGCTCCTAAGGGATCACGGGGACAGACGGTTCAGGTCCCGGGGGAACAGTATCGCTTCGCGGACGTTCGGAAGGTCCAGCATCTTCACGAGGAAACGTTCGATGCCTATCCCCCATCCTCCGTGCGGAGGCATCCCGTATCTGAAAGCGTCAGTGTAAAAGGTGAAACTTTCCGGGTCGAGACCTTTCTTTGCGATCCTTTCCACCAATCTCTCATAACGGTGCTCTCTCTGTCCGCCGGACGATATCTCCTGACCTTTGTAATCGAGATCGAACGAGAACGAGTACGGGGTACCTTCCTTCTCCATGATATAGAATGGTTTCTCGCATTCCGGGTATTCCGAGATCCAATAGAGATCGTATCCCTTTTCCGACATTATGTCTCCTATTAACTTCTCGCCTTCGGTACCCAGGTCATCCCCTTCCTTCAGGTCCATTCCGGCGGACGACAGCATTCCGAGGCATTCGGAGTACGTGAGGACCGGATACGGTATATCAGGAACATTTATCTCTTTGCCGAGCAGCGCCAGCTGCTCCTTCCCTTTATCCTTCAATCCTTTCAGTATGTGGTGGATGACCTTTTCGATCATGTTCATCACATCGTTCTGCGACGATATCCACGACATCTCCCCGTCGAACGAGATGAATTCCGTTACGTGACGGACGGTGTTCGAATGTTCCGCACGGAATGCCGGTCCCACTTCGTATATACGGTCGAGGCCGGTCGACATCAGCATCTGTTTGTATAACTGCGGGGATTGCGCCAGATACGCAGGCCTTCCGAAATAATCCAGTCTGAACAGCGTGGCACCCCCTTCCGCACCGGATTCCACAAGTTTAGGGGTGAACACCTGAGAGAATCCGTTCTCTTTCATGGCTTCGCTCAGAAGTTCCAGCATCATCGATTTTAATTCAAAGACCGCACGTATCTCCGGTTTTCGAAGATCCATGAACCTGTTGTTCAGTCTTGTGTCCATCTCCACATTCACTTTATCGATCACGCCCATCGGCAGAGGTACCGCGGCGGGGGAATACAATTCGAAAGAGGACGGAATGATCTCAAGGCCTAATTCCGTCTGACCGCTCTCTTTCACGTCACCGGTCACCGATACAACGGATTCTCTTGACAGTGAGGTAAGACCGCTGAAAAGCGCCGGTTCTATCTTCTTCTTAGGGAGCGTTATCTGTACCGTACCGTAACGGTCCCTCAGTATAACGAACGATATCCCGCCCAAATTCCTTATATCCTGCACCCATCCGTTCATTGTGACCGTTGTGTCGTTCACAGAAATTGTCCTCGAGTCTCTTAAGACGCTCATGTTAACGTTCTACTGCAAATGCGGATGAAGATAAATAACTGACGTGTCCGCTTTAATATATGATGTCACGGGGGACAGAACTTATTTTAACTATCGCGCGCTAATTAGGGAAACGGGAAAGGTGGAAATGCCATGTCGGAAAAGATCACAGTTTCGGTCATCAAGGCGGACGTAGGGTCCGTCGTCGGACACTCGAGACCGCACCCGTCCATGATGGACAAATGTAGGGAAATGCTTACGGACGGTCAAAAACAGGGAATTATCGAAGACTTTTACGTCACCAGGGTGGGAGACGACATAAATCTGTTAATGACCCACTATAAGGGTGAGAATCATAAGGACGTTCACGGTCTGGCGTGGAACGCGTTCATGGAAGCTACGAAACTCGCTAAGAAGATGAAGATGTACGCGGCGGGACAGGACCTTCTGACGGATGCGTTCAGCGGTAATGTGAAAGGAGCGGGACCGGGATCGGCCGAAATGGAATTCGCTGAGCGCGCTTCGGAACCGATGCTCTTCTTTATGGCGGACAAAACGGAACCTGCGGCGTATTCGTTACCGTTATCAAGGATATTCTTAGATCCGTTCACTACCACGGGCTTAGTGATCGACGCCAGAGCGAAAAAAGGATTCGATGTGGAGATCCATGATGTGAAAGATTCAAAGAAGGTCGTGATGTCCTCGCCGGAGGAGACGTTAAGCATCCTCAGTCTTCTCGGGGATACGACCAGATATGCGATAAAGAGGATAACCAGCAGGTCCGGTATAGGTCCGGCGGCCGTTGTCAGTACGGATAAACTGAACATGACCGCCGGTAAATACGTAGGTAAGGACGATCCGGTGTGCATATGCAGATCGCAGAGCGGGTTGCCCGCGGTCGGCGAATTCCTGCAGCCGTTCATGAACACGATGCTCGTGGCGGGATGGATGAGGGGTTCGCACGTGGGCGCGTTATATCCTTGTTCTGTGGACAATTCGGATCCCACGTACTTCGACGGCCCGCCGAGGATATGCTGCATCGGTTTCCAGCTCAATGACGGCAGGTTCCAGGGAATAGAACCGATGGATTCGAAGCCCGGTATCCATCAGCCGATAGACTTCTTCGAAGGCCAGGTGTGGGACCACGTACGTTCGAACGCCGTAAAGGCGAGCAAGATGATGAGAGGGCACGGGCCGTTCATGCCCGCCATACTCTCGCCGGAGGAGATGGAGTACACATCCAGACCGGAAGTTCTCAAGGAATTGACAAAGAGGCTGGAAAAACTTGACTGAGCTGTCAAAGCCTCTGATCGTTATAAACTTCAAAGTTTACCGCGAGGTGGAAGGACCGAAAGCATTGGACATAGCAAAACTGTGCGGATCCGTTTCCGAGGATTCGGGAATAACGATAGCGGTGTGTCCCCCTTCGGCGGAATTGGGTTTCGTGTCACGTAATGTAAGCATTCCGGTGTTCTCTCAGAACGCGGACCCGCACGCACCCGGTCCGTCCACCGGATGGATGACGCCGTCGATGATCAAAGCGTCCGGCGCAATAGGAACGTTAATAAATCACGCGGAGCACAAAAGATCGATGAAAGAGATGGCGGAGACGGCGGAACTCTGTAAAGGATGCGGTATCGCGTCGATAATATGTGCGGATTCCGTTGAACTTGCGGCGCAGATCGCGCAATTCCGTCCCGATATGATAGCGGTGGAACCTCCCGAACTTATCGGAGGCGACATCTCCGTAACGGATGCTGATCCGGATATCGTAGAAAGGACGGTGAACGCGGTGAAGGAGGTCTCCCGATCCGTATCCGTGCTCTGCGGCGCTGGTGTTAAAACGGGTAAGGACGTGAAGAAGGCGCTGGACCTGGGTGCGGACGGTGTGCTTTTAGCGTCGGGCGTAGTGAAAGCGAAGGACCCGAGGGCCGCGCTGCAGGATCTTGTAAGATATATCTGACAGCGGATCGGAGATCATCAATACGATCCAGAGGATATCGATATCCATCTCCGTGATATTCCGATGACGGAATGAATGCTTCGGTCAGATGTCCCCGGCGATCTTCCACCGGATGGGCGGTGAAGGGATATCCGATCCATTATGTATTTTATCAGCAGCAACATAGCGTACGGTCACGGAATCATCCGATGTCTCGGAAATATCTGACGGATAGTAAAGAACGATACCGCATTCCTGTTCCGTCATCACAGGTATACCGTATCTGAGGTTCACATGTCTCACTTCCTTCCCGCTGTCCATTCTGTTCTTAATGAATATCATATGATCTTCAATTCTCGAATTGTTCAGTGTTCCGTACCTTTCAATATATCCGGACATCTCTTTTCTGCACGATCCGATCAAATGTTCATTCATTTCGTAACCTACGCTGTTCCTGCCGAATAACATCGCCGCTTTCGTCGTAGTTCCGGTCCCCAGGAAGGGATCGAGAACGACGTCTCCGTAAAGGGAGAACATAAGGATCAGTCTCTTCGGAAGTTCGCAGGGGAACGCCGCACTTCTTTCTCTTATGTTCTCGGGATCCATCTTCTGTTTTATTCCTTTGAATTCCCAGATATCGGAGAACCATTCGTTCCTCTCCTCCCAGAAATATGAGCTTTCTTTACGCAGGTCTTTCTCTTCCTCCGAGAAAACCCTTTTCCCATTCTTCCTGAAAATAAGGATATATTCATGCTCCAGCGTAACATAGGCTCCCGCAGGTAACATACCCGATCCCATGAATTTATTCGGTGAGTTCGTAGGCTTGTGCCATATGATCTCCGGAAGGACATCGAATCCGAGTTCCATCATTTTAGAGATCACTCTGGCATGGTTCGGATATACTTCGAATCTGTCATTAATTGTTCTCGTAGCATCTCCCACGTTGATGCAAACTATTCCGCCGTCCTTGACAACTCTTTTTAATTCGGCCCAGGTCCTATCCAATTCTTTGTGCATCAACTCGAATGCGATCCCGCCGTTCTCCGTCAATGCTTCGCTTATCTTAGGTTCCATTTTTGAAAAGAGGTCGTCCCACATCGATATCATAGGATAAGGGGGAGAGGTAACGACCAAATCTACCGATCCGGTATCCAGTTCGTCCATCTTTCTGGAATCTTTAGCGAAGAACTTATGTTCGGTCTCGGTCAGAGGACACATTAGCCAGATCAGATGTTACGGAGTTAATAAAGTTTGGCCGCCGGCCCGGTCGCCGGCGGTGTGGCCGGAATGATAAAGAAAGGTTCGGAGACCGTGCACGAGATACTGAGGTCATCTGCGACATTCACCCTTTGATAACAGAAGGATACAACCTATGACGGGAGCTGTTTGATATTTTCTGTCTATGCCTTCCCTGATATTATTCTGTTTACTCCTTGTCCTACGTGAATGTATGCACCCGATCACGGCATCCACGGATGAAGCAATGACAAGCATAAACAGGACGAGCTCCCCCTCTTGATGATGAATCCGTGAGAATTTTCAATACGTTGCTGACCTCAGCTTATCTGTGCTTCACGGCATGAGATGCGTGCCGTTGTTACCGTCCGAGGGTCCGGAGCTTATTTACGGTTATGGGAATGATATATGCGTTCTTTCTATACGACGATATGATGACGCCTTGTATACGGAATGATGTATGGATGCATAGTATCCTGCGCGTTTCTGTTCAGATCGTTTCTATTCGGAATGTTTCTTTTCATGTTATGAGAAGAGTTTGTGAAGTATACATGTAGTATCATCCTTTCATAAACTAAGCGGTCATTTTTCGCCTTATGAATAAGATCATGGCGGTGATATGCGTAATTGCGCTGACGTTGTTACCTTGCGTTTCATATAACGCTACTGCGGCGGATGCGGAAGCGCTGTTCCTTTACGAAGTCATACCGGCGGGTTCGTTCGAGGCCGTAACGGTATACAACGCCGGATCTTTTCCGATCAATATGAAAGATTATTATCTGGACGACGGCGAGGGGACACTCAGGTTCACTAACGATATATACATAGAGGCGAAAGAGAAGATGACCTTCGCCAGCGCAGCACCCGATGAATGGTTCACCGGTCATAACGTGATCTTATACGGAACTAACGGACTGATTGCTAAGTCGTTCATACTTGCCGATAACGGTGATGAAGTATCGTTAAAAAGGGTGTCGGATGGCAGGACGATGGATGCGTTCGTTTACGGTAACGGAGATACAACAATAGAAGGCTGGAACGGCCCCGCGTTCGGAAGGATCGCGGCCGGCAAGATCGCCGTCCGGGTCTCCGCATTCGATACCGACACGGCGAACGACTGGAGGATATCCGTTGCCGGCAGGACGAATGAGAAGATATCTTCGTCCGGTCATTATGATTCTATAGTCACACCGTTCATATTCCCGGATTCCAAAGGCGGCCCGGTGTTCCGGGCGCTTGAGGACGCGTCATCGGAGGTCCTTATCTCTATGTATCTTCTCGACCACAGAGATATAATATCGTTACTGATGCTCCTTCTTGATAATGGGGTGGAGGTGAAGATACTGATCGAGGGTTCC
>WRKA01000162.1 GCA_009778265.1 Methanomassiliicoccaceae archaeon
GAGGAGGATACAAGAGCGCGTTCAACGACTTCGCGGTCAACATCGCCGCAGAGAGGATAAGGGATGCGGAGGCCGTGGGCGCCGAGATAATAGCGACCGCGTGTCCGTTCTGCGTTCTCAACCTGAACGCCGGAGCGAAGAAGATAGGGTCGAAGGTCAAAGTGATGGACATCTCCGAGATACTGCTGAAAGTTACAGCGCCGATAGAGGCCAGCGCCGCCGTCGCGCCGGCGCCCGCACCGGCTCCGGCACCCGTACCGGAGGTCGTCAAAGAGGTACCGAAGCCGGTCGTGGTGGAAGAACCCCCGCCCGCACCCGTACCGGAGGTCGGCGAATGGGACGATCTCATTCTGGACACCCCGGAATCCAGGCTCAGGAGGATATTGTGGAAACGCGGGTACAGGTACAGAAGGAACTACGGCGATGATAAGATAACTATCGCATATCCGAAACCCCTTGCCGCGATATTCGTGAGCGATGAACGCGATCCAGAGACCGATCTGAGACTCATGGACCAGAAATGGTCGCTGATCAGGTTCATCAACAGCGAAATGTCCGACGATTCCGAAAAAGAGGCGCAGATCGTCATAGACCTGCTGAACAGAAGGGACGCGGGCGCCGCGGCCGAGGCCGCCAAGTTCGCTGAGCCGGAACCGATCCCGGAACCGACCGAAGAAGCGGAAGAAGAGATGGAACTTGACACTCCGGAGTACAGGCTCAGGAGGATATTGTGGAGACGCGGTTACAGGTACAGAAGGAACTACGGCGACGACAATATCACGATCGCCTATCCGAATTCCGATGTCGCCGTGTTCGTGAGCAAAGATCCGGATTACGGCACCGACCTGAGACTGATCGACAAAGGATGGTCGCTCCTCAGATTCTATGAAGCGGACATGACGGATTCCGAAAAAGAGGCGGAGATCGTCATAGACCTGCTGAACAGAAGGGATGCTGCTGCTGCGGCCGCTGCGGCGAAGGCTGTGCCCAAGGCTACGCCCGTGCCCGCGGAAGAGGAGGAGGACAACGATATCTTCGCCGAAGAGACGCCTCAGGACAGCGCCGATCTGAAGCTCAGAAGAAGGCTCTGGAGACGCGGTTACAGGTACCGGAAACAATACGGCGATGAAAAGATGAACGTCGCCTACCTCAAAGCGAAAGTGTGCGCGTTCGTCAGCAAAAAGGATGACAACAGAACGGACGACGCGTTAAGAGGAGAAGGATGGACCGTACTCAGGTTCAGAGAAGCGGACGTCACGGACGCGGTCAAAGAAGCTGACGCGGTGATCGCGGCGATAGAGGACAGCTTCGACGCTCACTGCGCAGAATATCTGACTGCGGCGGCGGAGGAACATGACGACGACGTCCTTGCGGACGAGATGCCCAGCGACTGCGCCGACCTTAAGATCAGGAGGATATTGTGGAGACGCGGTTACAGGTACCGGAAGCATTACGGGAAGGACGATATCACCATCGCCTTCCTTAAGGCCAAGGTGGCGGCGTTCGTAGGTCCGGAAGCAAAGAACAGGGACACCGACGACGGCCTTAAGAAAGAGGGCTGGAACGTTCTGAGATTCAAAGATGCGGACGTGACCGACGGCAAGAAAGAGGCGGAAAGGATCATAACCGCCATCGAAAAAAGTCTGAACTCGATGATGAACGAGGACCTTCCCGCCAAAGGAAAAGTGAAGGTTGACGAGGATGTCCTGAAAGAAGAGAAAGCGGACGACCCGGCCGACCTGAAACTGCGGAGACTGCTGTGGTGGGGCGGCTACAGGTACAGACGCAAATACGGAAGAGAGAAGATAACCGTCGCATTCAGGAGAGCTAAGGTAGGCGCATTCGTCTCGGCGGACGCGCACAGGCGCAAAGGCGACGATCAGCTCGTAAAGAGAGGATGGACGGTAATGAGGTTCAGGGAATCCAACATCACCGACGCCAAGAAAGAGGCGGCGAAGGTGATAGCCGCGGTGGACAGGAACCTCTACCTGCTGTCGAAAGGCATCATACCCGAGGGAGCGAACATCACGTGCACGGATGTCCTTGACCGCGACGTGGAAGAGAACACGCCGGAGTACAGGCTGAGGATGGCGCTGTGGCCCACTAACCGTTACAGGAAGAACTTCGGAGAGGAGAACATCGACATCGCGTACCCGGGTTCCAAAGTGGCGGTGTTCGTTTCCGACACGACCGACAGAAAACCGTGCGACGACCGCCTCGAAGAGGATAACTGGGCGGTCCTCAGGTTCAAGGGAGTGAACATCACCGACGGTAAGAAAGAAGCGGAAAAGGTGATCGCGGCGATCGAAAAGAATAAAAAACTCGTCGACGCCATGGAATCGGAGAAGTACGACGTAGATAACATGGACGATCTTGCGTACCTTCTCGAGGACACCCCCGAACTCAGGGTCCGCAGGGCGGTCTGGAAGAAGAAACTGAGATACAGAAGGAACTACAGCCGGTACAAGATACACATGGCGTTCGTGAAGTGGCAGGTGGCCGCGTTCATCGACACCGATCCTAAGAAGAGACCGGTGGACGATACGCTGACGAGCAAAGGATGGATAGTCCTCAGGTTCAGGGAATCGGGTATCACCGACGGTAAGAAAGAGGCGGAACAGATCTTTGAGGCTGTGAAGGAGAATAAAAAACTTCTGAAAAAGCCTAAAAAGAAGCCGGCGAAAAAGAAAGAATGATAAATTCCTTTCACAAACACCTTAACTTTTATCTTTAGATCTGCAGCGGATGCTCCGCTACAGTAATATAATGAGAAACTCGTCATCACATCATTGTCGTTCGATCTCTTGGACAGGAGGGTCGCGGATGTTCTCGAAGGTATGAACATCTTTTCGCCGACCGATCCGCAGACTGACGTTATACCGAAGATACTGAAAGGTGATAATGTTCTCCTTGTTGCTCCGACGGGTATCGGAAAGACGGAGGCCGTCATGCTTCCGATATTCGACATGCTCCTGAACACGCCGGGAAAAGGTATACGGTGCATATACGTGACACCGCTGAGAGCTTTGAACCGCGATATGCTGCGCCGCATGGAAGAGTTCGGAAATGCGTTGGGATTGAAAGTGGGGGTAAGACACGGCGATACCCCGGACAGCGAAAGGATGAGACAGTCCAGAGAACCTCCCGACATCCTGATCACGACGCCGGAGACGATGCAGGTCCTGTTCACAGGAAAACGGCTGCGCGAACATCTGAAGAATGTTAGATTCTTTGTCGTTGACGAGATACACGAATTAGCGACGGTGGAGAGAGGGGCGCAGCTCAGCGTCGCGATGGAACGGCTTGTGATGCTCGCCGGCGAATTTCAGCGCATCGGTTCATCGGCGACCGTCGGCAATGTGGACGAGGTCGCAAAATTCCTCTCCGGCGCCGGCAGGAACGTGATCGTATCGAAGCACGAAACGAAAAGAGATATGGTGCTGGAGATAGAATGCCCCGAACCTAAGGACGACGATCCCGTCCTTGAGGACAAATTACAGAGCGATCCCGATGTGATCGCGGTGATGAAAAGAGGGAAGGAGTGCATCGAGAACGGACGTTCGACGCTGTTCTTCGTGAACACCAGGGAAACGGCGGAGTGGCTGGCCGCCAGATATCATCTTCTGGATCCAGAATTTCAAATAGACGTGCATCACGGCTCCCTTTCAAAGGAGAACCGCGTGGAAATGGAAGAGATGTTCAAGAAAGGCGATCTGAAAGCATTGATATGCACCTCGTCGCTTGAACTCGGTATAGACGTCGGAACGACGGACCTCGTGATCCAGTACAATTCTCCGAGACAGGTCTCGAGGATGATACAGCGTGCCGGAAGAGCGGGTCACCGTATCGGCGAAACGATACACGCTAAAATATTGGCCACCTCCCCGGACGAACTGCTTGAGGCCGCGGTCATAGGGCGGAGGACGGGAACGAAGGAACTGGAGAACAAGGCCGGAAGACCCAGACCGTTCACGGTGCTTGCGAATCAGCTCATCGCCATGACCATGTCCTCGCGTATCAACCGCGAGGACGCGTTCGCGATATTCAAACGATCGCATTCGTTCCGCGATCTGCGCCGGGATGAGATGGATAACGTTCTCGAACAGCTGAGATCCATAAAAATGATATTCGAGGACGATAACGGATTCAGACGTTCCAGGAAGGGGATGGATTACTTTTACGATAACATCTCGATGATCCCGGACGAGAAGACGTTCCTTATACGCGACATCGGTACGCGCGGGATAATCGGAACGCTTGACGAGAGTTTCGTGGCAACGTTCGCGGAACCCTACGCGATGTTCATCGCCAAAGGCAGGACCTGGAGGATAGTGGAGATGCGCGAGGACGAATTGCTGGTGGAAGCGTGCAGAGAGATAGGTTCCGTACCTTCCTGGACCGGCAGCGATATCCCCGTTCCGTATGAGGTCGCCATGGAAGTGGGACGTTTAAGGCGTCTGATGAACATAGACGATTACGATTGCGACGGCCCCGCGAAACGGCGGATCCGCGAGTACATAGAAAAACAGAAAAAAGAGGCGGAGGTCCCGTCGGACGAGCTGGTCACGCTCGAGATCGGGGACAGGCTGGCAATAATAAACTGCTGTTTCGGGACGTGTGTGAACGAAACGTTAAGTAAGATATATTCGGCGCTGCTTTCCGCGAGGCTTGGGGAGAGCGTCGGTATCTCCACCGATCCGTACCGCATAATAGTGGAACTTCCGAGGAACGTCGGAAAGGACGTTCTGCTTAACGCGCTTACATCGATACGCCCCGGGACGGTCGAATCGTTAACGAAGCTGACGATGCCCAATTCCTCGTATCTGAAGTGGAGGTTCGTCTATGTTGCAAAAAAATTCGGAATAATCGAAAAGGGCGCGGATCACCGGTACATGAATTTTTCACGCCTTTTCGAAACATACCGGGATACGCCGGCGTATGACGACGCGGTATCGAAAGTCCTGTGGGAGGACCTCGACGCCGAGAACGCCGAAAAAGCGATCGCGGCGTTATCCGACGGAAGGATAAAGGTGAAAGTGACAAAGATGACGCCGATCGGTCTCGAGGGTGTTTCGCGGACAAAGGAACTGATGCAGCCGATGAGGGCAGATCATACGATCCTTATGGCGATGAAGAAAAGACTTGAGGATGAGATCATGTACGCATCGTGCATAAGATGCCGCACCCAATGGAGGATGCGCGTCGGCGACGCTCCGAAAAGAGTGGTCTGCGGAAAATGCGGCGGCAGCATGGTCGCCGTTCTGAAGGAATACGAACGCGATAACATCAGACTGCTTTCTAAAAAGGAACCTGACGGAACGGAAAAGAACGAGATCCTGAGGATAACAAAGAACGCCAACCTTGTGAACGAGGACGGGAAAAAAGCTGTGCTCATTCTCAGCGGCAGAGGGATAGGGCCGGATTCCGCGTCACGTATACTCAGAAGGATGCACATCGACGAAGATGACCTCTTAAGAGATATCCTTGCGTCCGAGGTCCTTTACGCAAAGAATAAAAGGTTCTGGGACTGACCGCCGAAAGACTATCAGAAAGCTATTTTTACTCTTGTACCAATGCTCTTTCCCGTGATGAAATTTCTGCTTTTACTGTAAAAAAACATAGGCATTTACTGGTAGAAACTATATATCATTTATGCATCATGTAATACATGACTCCAAATGTTAACTATAACTTTTACAAGCCTATGCGTTAGTCGATGAACAAAGAATTAAAGGTTTCTGCATTGGAGGAGACCCATGCGCTAAAAATTCTTTTAATTCTTGGCACAAGAGGAAAAATGGTAAAGGGAGAGCTCGCCGCCTGTGTGGCGAAAGGCACCGTTGCAGTTCAGTCTAGAATAGAATCACTCGTTTCGGAGGGTCTGATCACCGAGACACAGGAAACGAAAAGGCCCTTCAGAAAATATATAAAACTGACGGAAAAGGGTGAAAAGATATCGAACCACATCGCCGAGATAGAAGCGGTCATGAGAACGTGAAAAATTCATCCGTATGTCAGAGGTCCGCAACGGCCGCCGATAATAAAATCACACCACTCTGTTCCTCAGTACGCCGACGCCCGGTATCTTCGCTTCCGCGATGTCCCCCTTCACCAGCGGACCGATCCCCTCGGGGGTCCCGGTAGCCATAATGTCCCCTTTCTCGATGGTAATGAATCTGGAAACGTATTCTATCAGTTCGTTCACGGTGAATATCATCATCGACGTGTTCCCTTTCTGTCTCAGCGTACCGTTCACCGACAGTTCGAGGTCCAGGTCACGAATGTCTCCGACGGAACCGATCGGGACCGGATCGGTCATGGGTCCGAACGTGTCGATACCTTTGGCGATGCACCACGGATTGCCGTCGGCCCTCGCTTTGGTCTGCATGTCGCGTGCGGTGACGTCATTGAACACCGCAACATGCGAGACGTGGGACAACGCCTCCTCTTTCCGTATGTTCTTTCCTTTCTTTCCGAATATCAGTGCCAATTCGACCTCGTGATGTATCGCCCCGATACCCTCCACCGTAACAATATCGTCACCGTTGCCGATGAGACACGACGGCGGCTTGAAGAAGACTATCGGTTCTTTGGGAAGTACCGCGTTCGTCTCGGACAGGTGCGATCGATAGTTCCATCCGATGCATATTATCTTACTCGGTCTCATTCCAGATCCCCCTTTACCGTGAATTCCGCCGTCTTTATTTCCCTTTTGTCATCGTCCGCATCTTCGGGCCTGTGCCCCCTGAATCCTTTGGCTATGACGTAAACTTCCGATGATGTCGATCTCGTCGCATCCGGCGAGTGAACTTTCACGCTGCGGAACCTTATGTCCAAAGAATCCTTCACGTCCGGGAACATGTCGCCCATGAACACTTTGACGACCATCTTACCGTTCTTTTTGAGAACGTGGTCGGCCACGTTCACCGCATACGAACACAGATGTACCGATCTCGCGTGGTCCGTCGAATAGTGGCCGCCGACGTTCGGCGCCATATCCGACAGGACGACATCCGCTTTTCCCCCGAATCTTTCAAGTAATTCGTTCATCGTTCCTTTGTCGGTGATATCGCCGAGTATCGTGATCACGCCGTCTATCGGCCTTATCGGTCTGAGGTCCACACCGATCACCTTTCCGCCGCCGACCCTTTCTTTCGCTACCTGTAACCACCCGCCCGGTGACGCACCCAGGTCAACGACGGAATCCCCCTCTTCGAATATTCCGAACCTGTCGTCGATCTGTATCAATTTGAAAGATGCCCTCGACCTGTAGTCCAGCTTCTTGGCCAGCCTGTAATATTTCTCCTGTTTGTGTTCGGCGAGCCAGCGTTTCGTCATCTTCCGTACTATCGGATATGCGGATTTAATCTCTTCGCATTCTTAGCTGTCAAAAGATCTTCGGTCTCAGGGATCTCAACGTCATTGAACTGAACCGTACACTGCTCTCCGGGTGTTCGCCGACTCATAGGCTGTAGAATACTTACCGGACATTCTCTCTTCGAACTCTTTCGGGGTATAGACGGTCATATCTGTCGGAATGTCAGGGGTCTTTCAATGCCCGTCTGGCCGCGGCGCTGCGGATGAGCCGGCTCTCGTCCGATCCTTTCACAAATATCAGATGGGATAGCTGCCGTCGTTCGCTGTTCCCTTTGCCGCCGGTCCCTCAAAAGAAGATTTAAACCTTCAGGCGTTACATGGAACGATAATATGCCTGCGGGATGGACGTATGCCAGATCGGGAGTGGACATCGACAGAAAATCCAGCGCTATAGAATCGCTGGTGAAGGAACTGAAGTATAAGAGGACGGGGAGGGGAAGGTCCGCGGATCTGAAGGGATTGTTCACCAGTCTGATAGATTTCGGGGATGATTATCTCACGCTTTGTACGGACGGGGTCGGGACGAAACTTATTGTGGCCGAGGAACTAGGGATCTGGGACACCGTGGGCATCGACTGCATAGCGATGAACGTTAACGACACGATATGCGTGGGTGCGGAACCGATGTCGTTCGTTGATTACATAGCCATAGACAAGCCGAACGACGATCTCACGAAAGCGATCGGGATCGGACTGGAGAAGGGCGCCGAAATGTCGAACATGGAAATTGTCGGCGGCGAGATCGCCGTCCTTCCGGAAATGGTGAACGGCGTCGACGTTTCGGGAACGTGTCTGGGATTCGTGAACAAGAAGAAAGTGATCACCGGTCAGGATGTGAACGAAGGCGACCTCATCATCTCGCTGGCCGCGTCCGGGATACATTCCAACGGTCTCACGTTGGCGAGAAAAGTGTTCGAGAGCGCCGGGATCGGAGTGAATGATAAAGTGCCGGGATTGAAAAGAACGGCGGGAATGGAACTTCTGGAGCCCACCGAGATCTATGTGAGACAGGTCCTCTCGATCATCGGCGGACATAACGTCACCGGGATGGTGAACATAACCGGCGGAGGTCTCAGGAACCTTCTGAGAATGAGAAAGGGATTGAGGTATGTGATAGACGATCCGGTGAGACCGTTACCGATATTCGATAAACTGCAGGAACTCGGAAATATCGAAACGAGGGAGATGTATCAGACGTTCAACATGGGCATGGGGTACACTATCGTCGCATCGCCGAACGAAGCTGAAGCCATCGTTAAAGAGAACGGGAACGCCAAGATCGTCGGCTTCACCGAAAAGGGGAACGGCGTTCTGTACGGACCGGATTCTCTTCTGTACGAGAATTACTGATACGCACATAACGCACCGACCACGGCGCCGAGCGCCGTACATGTCTCAAGCGAGTAACGTCCTCCCGTTATGTCCAGATTGTATCTGGGTATGCCTGACGCACTTTTAGGAACGCCGTGCGGCCCGAGACCGAATACCAGAAGGATGCTGTTCCCGGTATCGATCATCCTTTTCGCGTCGCTTAACGTTATCGAAAGTTTCGGATCCGGTTTGCTCGTTGTCAGTATCGGCTCGCCCAGCTGCGGCGGGAATCCCTTTCCGGGATACGGAAAACTCTGAAATCTTCCTTTTTCCGCGAGTTCGACGAAATATCTTCCGTCACCGCCGATGCTGGTCGTCGAGGCGACCCATTCCGCAAGTTCCTTCGGCGTACCGGGTTCCTCCGGAAAAGGGAAACCGAACAACGCCAGATTACAATCGAACGCCAGCGCCAGCGGTCCCGCCCTCGCCAACGCCCGGCGGTGAGCTTCCATGAATTTCGACGGGTTGTATGAATTGTACAGACCGATCGTGACCCTTCCTTTTCCCAGGGGGGATCACCTCTCCGCATCGCTTATCTTACGCTGACGGCCGACGATCGCGTGTCTGTCGCCGTCCAGAAATATCTCCAGTTCCGGGTTATCGGACTGTATCAGCTCTATCTGCCTGAATATCTCCGACAGCGTCAGATCGCTGGTCCTTACGTCGATGAAGACCTTATCCATGATATCCCGATGCTAACGTGATATGATTTTCGATATATATGTTTTATAAAATATTATATGCGTAAATTGATACCTGTCAGAGAATATGGCCACACTTTTGGATTATCAGCACATGAGCGTGCCGGAGCCGGATAAGTTCTACGGGATGTACAAGAATTTAAAACCGGAGGAGTACAGGGCGAAGATAATCGAAACGTACGGTCCGGCGGCCGGACGTGATAAAAAGGTGGAGGCGATGGTGAACGCCGCGGTGCTCGCATATCTGTTGAAGTGAACGGACTCACGGGAACATGTTATGCGGTGCGCATCTTACGTTTTGAGAACAAGTGGTGCCGTGAGCCGGACTCGAACCAGCGACATCTGCGTCTTCAGCGCAGCACTCTCCCAACTGAGTTACCACGGCGTGGGACTCCACATTGTACAGTCCTATTATAAAGTTACTGGTTTGCGGATCGTGTTGAATAGTTTTTTATCTCAATTCCGGCTTTTCGTGTTCCGTATCCTTCTTCTTGACCGTCAGCAGTATAGTTATCGGTGTTAAGAATACTTTCTAAACTTATCTTGTTTTATACTCATACTACGGGTACTTAACGAGGTTGAGGAAGTTGGCAGATAGCGCACAGTTGGACAATGCTTTCTCTAAATTGAAAACGACCGCGGAAGCTGAGCTTAAACTTTGGCTGGCAACATGGCCGCCTACGTCCAGTTCTAAGACCGCATTGGTAAATGCAAGACAGGCAACGGCGGCGGCGGCGGCAGAATACATAAAGATCGCATCCTCGGAGGGGGTGACGGTAGACCCCAAGATCAAAACGGTGGCGGAACACAGCACTTCGGCCGCCGCGATGGCGGCGGTGAATGAGATAGGGACTGCGGCATCGAGCGGTAAACTTACCAAGGAACAAATGCAGGATTCTCTTACATTCAGCGCTCCGACGGCCGGTACGATACTCGGGTCCGCCACCCTGCTCACAAAGACCGCGGATCTCAGAACCGCCACCACCGCCGCGAAGATCGCCGATACCGTAAAAGCGGCGGATACCGTAAAGGCTGTCGAAACAACGGCTGCCGAGATAAAGGCTACCGAGGTAAAGGCTGCCGCCGATACCGTAAAAGCGGCGGATACCGTAAAGGTTGCCGAGGTAAAGGC
>WRKA01000163.1 GCA_009778265.1 Methanomassiliicoccaceae archaeon
CCGAACCCGGCAGTAAAGTCCGCCTGCGTCCCTGTCTGTACTGTATTGCGCGAGCGTACGGGAACACAGAAACGCTGTCAGCCACTTTTTCCTTTCATTTCGGTACGTTAACGTATCGTGTCCTTCTCTTATGACAAAAATTCTGATATACGGATCGTAACGGCTCTCGGCGACCCCGCATATTACGGTCCTTGCCGTCCCGATGATACCTGTGCTTCGGGTGATAATCCAAGAAGCCGTTCGCCGGAAAGAAACCGGGACGGCGCCGAGTATTGTTTTTAATATCGTAAACCTATGGACATACGATGATACTGATCAAACTCGGCGGCAGCGTCATAACCGACAAATCGTCGTTCAAACGATTCAATAAAGAACGCGTCTCAAAACTTTGCCGCGAGATGAAGGATTCCGGGAAGGATGTCATGGTGGTGCACGGAGGCGGTTCCTTCGGTCACGTCCTTTCGAAAGAATTCGAATTGCAGAAAGGCCATATACGTGACGATCAGACGGAAGCGCTGGCAAAGGTCTCCCGCGACATGAGGGAACTGAACGGGATGGTGATCGGCGAACTCATAGACGCCGGCATCCCTTCCGTATCGATACCCACGGGGTCGTGCTTCATGACGGATGACAACGAACTTCTTATCGATACGACGATAATGAAAGAATATCTGAAACTCGGTATCGTTCCCGTTATGTTCGGAGATGTCGTCCTCGATAAGAAAAAGGGATTCGGCATATGTTCCGGCGACATGATAATGAAATGTCTGGCCGATGCCTTTTCGCCGGAGACGGTGGTCTTCGTATCGGACATCGACGGATTGTACGATCGGGACCCGAAAACGGCGAAAGATGCAAGATTGATAACTGAAGTGAACGAATCGGACCTCGGCGGAATATCTTCGGAAACGACCGTGGCCGACGTCACCGGCGGGGTCCGGGAAAAAATTAAGACCATGCTTTCCATGTGTTCCGACGGCAGGGATTGTATACTTGTGAACGGTACGGCCGACGGAAGACTGCTCTCGTTACTTCGCGGAAAAGAAGTGGTGTGCACAAAGGTGAAGAAAAAATGACGGACATCAAGAAAAGAAAAGCGGACCACATAGACATATGCGTTAACGAGGACGTATCCCAGAGTTACTGTTACTGGGATGACATCAGACTTATTCATGAAGCACTTCCGGAGATCAACGCGGACGACATCGATATGAGGTGCGTCGTACTTGGAAAGAGACTGGAGTTCCCGTTCATTGTCACCGCGATAACCGGAGGATTTCCGGGTGCCGAGAAGATAAACGCGAACATAGCGGAAGCGTGCGCCGAACTCGGTATCGGAATGGGGGTCGGCAGCCAGCGGGCGGGTATCGAAAAAGTGAACAGAAAAAGTTATTCCGTCATTAAGAGATATGACGTTCCTCTGGTCATAGGGAACATCGGCGCACCGCAGCTTGTCGATCAGAAAGAAAAGAAAGCGTTCACTCATGATATGGTCGGAGAAGCGATGGACCTCATCTCGGCGGATGTGATGGCCGTTCATCTTAACTTTCTGCAGGAGGTCGTGCAGCCGGAAGGCGATAAGAACGCATACGGATGTCTGGAAGCCATACGGGGTCTTGCAAGAGAGTACCCGGTGATCGTCAAAGAGACCGGGGCGGGGATATCGCAGAGAACGGCGAAGAGGCTCTCCGGGATCGGTGTGAAAGGTATTGACGTGGCAGGCATGGGAGGGACCAGCTTCGCCGGCGTCGAGATGTACAGGGCGGCGAACGACGGCGACGAGACGAGGGCGATGATGGGCGCGGACTTCTTCGACTGGGGAATTCCCGCTCCGGTATCGTTGATGACCGTCGGTAAGGAGATACCCGTCATAGCTTCCGGCGGCATCGAGTGCGGACTGCATGTTGCGAATTCGATAGCGTTGGGAGCGTGCTGCGCCGGAGCGGCGAACTTGTTCCTCAAGGAGGCGATGGAATCCGCGGAAGCCGTAAAGTTCAAATTGAATATCATACGCGAGGAACTGAGAGCGGCGATGATGCTCACCGGCTCCGGGAACATAAAAGCGTTATCGTCCGCGTATCACGTGATATTGGGACAGACAAAGGAATGGATGGATCAGATATGACCGGCGTTAAAGAGATACTTGCGCGTTATTCGAAGGAATTGGACCCGTACATAGAAAAATTCCTGCCTCCGGAGAGACCGGATAATCTTATGGCCGCGACGGTTCAGTACCCCAGGGCGGGCGGAAAAAGAATGAGGCCGGCAATGGTCCTTGCGGCGGCTGGAGCGGTCGGAGGGAACAAAGAAAAAGCGATCCCCTTGGCCGTTGCGATAGAGTACATCCACAATTTCACGCTGATACACGACGATTACATGGACGGTGACGAAAAGAGAAGAGGGATGACCACTATCCACATAGGATACGGGGGGCCGACCGCGATACTAGCCGGCGATGCGTTATTCGCGAGAGCGTTCCAGGTGATGGCGGAACTCGACGTTCCCGACGACGTTCTGAGAGAGGTCCTTAAAGTGACCACAAAAGCGGTATGGGACCTTGCCCGCGGACAGCAGATGGACGTTAATAACGAGAACGGCGAGGAAGTGACGATGGACGAATACATAGAAACGATACGTCTGAAGACAAGCGTCCTCTTCGCCGCCGGGGCCGCGGGCGGCGCATTGATCGGAGGGGCGGACGAAGGGACGGTGAAGGCTGTGCACGAGTACGCAATGCTTCTGGGTGTGGCGTTCCAGATGTTCGACGACGTCCTGGGATTGATCGGAGATCCCGTCAAGCTGGGGAAGTCCGTCGGTAATGATCTACGGAAAGGGAAGAGCACGGTGATGGTCACACACGCGCTGAAGAACATCAAGGACGAGAAGATAATGAAAGAGTTCCGTTCGGTGCTCGGAAAGATCGACGCCTCCGAAGAGGAGATACAGAAAGCGAGAAAGATATTGGAGAACGCCGGAAGCGTAAAGTTCGCGCTGGACATGGCCGAAGATTACACAAAAAAGGCGATCGGAAAGTTAGACCGCCTGAATGACACCGAAGATAAGGAATTTATGAAAGCTCTTGCGGAATACGCGATGACGAGGGACGTCTAATCCTCGATGCCCGTCTGAACGATACGGTATAACGCGGACCTTCCTTCGGGAAGGCTTCTGTGTTTTACGATGACGGCGGCACGTTTACCGTTACCTCTCTTCTCAAGTCTCAGTATCGTTTTGGCGTTGTGATGTATCACATGTCCCCCCAAGAACTCGAACGTTCCCGTTCCGATGTTCGTGTAGACCTGGGACGTGATCAGGACGGCGACGTCGTTCTTTCTCGCCGTATTCAATAATATCTCGGTCTGTCTTGTCAGTTCGTTACGTACGGAACTGTCGTCCGATCTCAGACGGTAGAACATCGTCATCGAATCAACGATGATCAGACCGACCGCATCGGCGGACTCCGCCTGTCTCGCCGCCTGCGTGACACCGTAACTTTGTTCGTCGAATGTGTGAGCGGAGAACACTAAAAGATTCTTTGTGTATGATTCATCGACGAATATCTGCGCGATCCTGTCCGCCGAAAGTCCTTCGGTGTCTATGTATGCGACCTTTTTGCCTTCTTTGGCGACGTTGTACGCCATCTGTAAGCAGATATTGGTCTTCCCCGTTCCCGCCTCTCCGTAAAGTAAAGTAACGGATCCGTTCTCTATGCCGCCGCCTAAAAGATTATCGATCGACTGACACATTACGGGGATGCGTTTCATGATACCGTAAGAGAATAATAAAAGGATATTGAAAAAGGTTTGTCATTCCTCTTTGTCCTTTCTGTCGGACGTCTCCCTCACGGGTTTGACGTCCTTCAGATCGTACGATCTGCCGTCCTGATACTTTTCTCCTTTGAATACGTAGAACGGAACGGCGAGTATGATCATCACGGCGACCACTATCAGTGCTACGGATGCGATCACCGTCGCTATGATCATTACGATATGGGATATGCTGTCCAGTATATCTGGATTGAGGAACACGTAGACCGCGGCCGCCGCCATTATGAGAATGCCGAGGATGAGTATCGGAGCTCCCTTTGCGACGGACCTTCTTTTAAGATTGTCCGCTTCCATATCATCATTTTCCTGTGGGTATGAAGGGTATCAGCGACCCTGCAAGTTCCGGGATGGTCATGGATTGTATTATTACCTTTCCGGGACCCGTGAGCGTCGTAACGAAAAGTCCCTCTCCCCCGAACAGCGCCGTTTTTATTCCTCCCGCCGCCGCGATATCATATTTCACCGACTCCTGCCATGCGACCGCGTGGGATGTCGACACCTTGTACATCTGACCGGGTGCGAGGTCCACGGTTATGAGATCTCCGCACGACTCCAGGAAGGCCATTCCGCTGCCGCTTATCTTCTGAAGGATGAACCCTTCTCCGCCGAAAAATATGGCGCCCAATTTCTTTTGGAATGTGACCTCGAGGTTGACCCCCGCCTCCCCGCCCAGATACGCCGTCTTCTGCGCTATCCACGTTCCTTCGTTCAGGTTGATATCGAGTATCTTTCCGGGTGCGTTGCCGCCTATGCCGACGATACCTTTTCCTCCGTTGACCGTGTATTTCACAAGGAAGAGCGATTCGCCCATGAACATCCTTCCTATACTCTTCATGACCCCTCCTTTTGCCTTGGCCTCCATCGTCATGTTACCGGTCATGTATTTCATCGCGCCCGCCTGAGAGAAGAATTCCTCCCCCTGTTCCAGTTCTATGTTCGCAAACTGCAAGTTTGATCCCGTTATAGTGTACTTCATAAGACCACCGAGACCCGTAGTACATTAGAAAATAATTACATTTCTGTTTTAACGTAGATATATTTTTGTTATGCTGTCCGTCGGACGCGACGGTGACAATTATTTAGTCGGTCAGCCATACGACGGATATGGAATTCCGTGACATACTGGGATGCGGTGCCGAAGCCACCGTTTACCGAACGGAGTATCTGGGACGCGATGCCGTCGTTAAAACGAGAACGCCTAAGAATTACAGGCATTCCGAGTTGGATCAGCGTTTACGTTCGTCGAGAACGAAGAACGAGGCGCGAATAATGATCGAATCGCGAAAAGCGGGTGTCCGGACGCCGGTGATCTATGATATAGATCTCAGAGAATGCAATATCACCATGGAATATGCCGCGGGAGAAAAGGTCAAGGACATACTGGACAGCGAACCCTCGAGAGCGGACGGCATTTGCAGGAAGATCGGCGAGATGATCGCTTCCCTTCATAACGCAAGGATATCGCACGGCGATCTCACAACGTCCAACATGATACTGATGCCGGACGGGGAGATATGTCTGCTGGATATGTCGCTCGGAACAACGCTGGCGGAGATCGAGGACCTTGGTGTCGATATCCATCTGCTCCAGAGAGCGTTCACATCCGCCCACTCCGGCCTGGAGAAAGAGATGGAGGCTATGATCTCCGCTTACAGAAAGAAAATGAAGAACTCCGACGAGGTCATCGAACGGGTCACGGACATAAAGAACAGGGGAAGATACACATGATCCTCAAGGTCGTAACATCCAATCCCGGAAAGGTGACCGAATACCGGGAAGCGTTATCCTCCTTTTCGATAGATATCGAACATACGAGGATACCGTATGACGAGATCCAGACGTCCCGTCTGGAAGATGTCGTCGAAAATGGGATGGAACATCTGAAGGCTTCGGGTCTTACGGATTTCATAATAGACGATTCGGGCATGTTCGTCGGCGCACTGAAAGGATTCCCCGGCGTTTATTCCGCATACGTCCAGAGAACGATCGGGAACGCCGGCATCCTGAGACTCATGGAGAACGAAGAGAACCGAGAAGCGAACTTTCAATGCTGCATCGGCTGTAATCTCAAAGGAAAAGATATCGTCGTCCTTGGAAAATGTGACGGCATGATATTGAAAAAGGAGACGGGAACGGAAGGGTTCGGATACGATCCGATATTCAGCCACGACGGAAAAAGATCGTTCGCCGAACTTCCGATCGTTGAAAAGAACAGGGTGTCGCACAGAGGCGATGCCGTCCGGCTTCTGATGAAAGAGATTGAAAAGGTCGTTTAATCGTATGCCGCATACATGTTCCTTGTTTGCTTCGTTGATTTTGCTGTTTTTCATGTCTTTATCGAAAATTCTATGCTATTTTGACCGTACAGTTATATATATGAAATGACAATGATAGTGTGGAAATAGTTCCACATCGGCACTATTATCCGAAAGTCATAACTCTAAAATTTAATGTCTTATAAATTTTTTAGCTTATTTTTAACGTTCTTAGCTTTAATTATCTCTATATCGAATCCGTCGTCCAAATATTCCGCTGTTTTCTTCGATGCTTCGCCCATATAAACTACAATGTCTCCGTCCGCAACATATTTTTCATCTTGATACGGATCATAGAACCTGAAAGAATATCCGCTTAGTGCCGCTAATCTTATGGCGTCCTTTACTGGCTGCATTGCCATCATTCTTTTGCTTTTCTTGACCGCCTTTACAGGCTCCTCAACTATTTCGGTGTTCACACCTTTTGCGGACAGGTCGTCTGAAATAAAAAACACGGTAGGTTTTTGCAGATATGGAGTGTAGTCGATCTGATCGTCGTTGATCCATTTTATCTTTGATATTGCGGATACGTCGATATATGTGGCCTCGACAGAGAAAACACCGTCCCATGCCTTTTCCAGATTCGGTTTTGTCAGTTGTCTGCCGTCCTCTTCTGCGTTGTACAGTTTCACATCTGTCAGAAAGGCAACGATGTCAGCATAGGATATGAGAGGATGGACCTCATCGCCATGACTTACCACAACTATGTCGCATGATTTCGTAAGCTCTCTCCAAGCGTATGTTTCTTTGGAAGAAAAAGCGTCAATGACCATCTTGCATTTCTCTTCTCGCCTGTATCTCCAATAATTCCATGCTGAAATATACGAGAACATCGGAGCCAGATTTCGTCGGAAAACCTCGGTTTTTACTTCATATGTGCCCGCCTTCTCTCCGCCCACCGTTACGGTCGGCATGTTTCCCGACGGCAACACTGCGAAACTGAAATGGACCTGAGCCACATGTTTTGAGGTCCTATCGATTAGTTTCTGGGCGAAGGGGATCGCTCTTCTCATATCCAATTCCTCTTTGAGGATCGATGATGAATACAGAGACATCGGAGATTCGATCCCGATTCTTCACATACCTCCTTTGTGGCCCTTACATATGCTTCAACGAATGCATCATAATCGTCGATCACTACTCCTACTCCGAAAGGTGAATAGAATCCTCTTTCCTCGCCGTTTTCGAGTTTCTTCAATCTTTTGAAGTCTTTAGAATCAAATGCAACCCATCTCATAGTCCGATATAAGGGAATAAATATTAACTCATTTCGACAAGGAACAAAGAATGCGTTTCGATATGCGAAATGTTAATAATCAATTCAACATGCTCGGATACCAAAGGGTCTGTGGGCTAGCTTGGTATACTTGCGGCTTTGGGAGCCGCTGACTCCGGTTCAAATCCGGACAGACCCATTTTTTACATACTGACCGAACTGTTTTTTTCCTCGTTTGACGCACGTCGATCATGATCTGGGACCATGCGGAAAGCAGTGACCGTGATCTGACCTCAGACAGTTTTTTAACCGCATAAATTATTGGTCCGAAGAGATGGTCTCACATGGATCGCGCGGCGGAAATAAGAGAGAAAGCGTTACAGCTGGGATTCAGTAAATGCGGCATAATAAAAGTGGATGCGGTAAAGGGATACAAGGACAGATTGGATGAAAGGGTCGCCGCGTTCCCGCAATCCGTTCTCATGTACAGACGATTCTATCACTTTGCCGATGTCCGTCAGATGTTCCCTTGGGCCATGTCTCTTGTGGTATGCGTTCACGATCAGCGGAAGTACGAAATTCCGAAGGACCTGAAGGGACGTATCGGCAGAGCCTACCTGTTCGACGGCCGTAAGGACAAGATGTCCGAGTCATATCGGGCCGGAGAAGAATTGGTGCGCTATATGGAAGGTCTCGGTATGAAGGTCGGATACGACAACGGATACGGCATAACCTCCCTGAGATTCGCCGCGGAAAAGGCCGGTCTGGGGAGGATGAGAAGAAATAATTTCTTCTACACCGAGAACGGCCCGTGCAACAGCATCCTCGTCTATGCGATCGACACCGAATTAGAACTTATGGAGAACGACAGAACACAAGAATGTCCGGACAATTGCGGCAAATGCGTGAGCGCTTGCCCCACGGGTGCCCTTACCGGACCGTACTCGCTGCAGCCTCTGCATTGCATATCGTTCATCACGTCGAAGAGCGGCGGCCTGGTGGAACTCGCCGGTAATCCTTTATCGGAAAAGATGGGCAACTGGGTGTACGGATGCGACGAATGTCAGACCGCGTGTCCGTTCGACCGCCATACCGGCGATGAAAAATTTCCGGGATTGGATCTCATGGCCGACAGCCTTTCGCTTGAAAAGATAATCGATATGGACGATGAATTCTATAAGAACGTCATTCAGCCGAAATTCTGGTATCTCGATCCGGATATGCTGTGGATCTGGAAGGTGAACGCGCTGAACGCGATGAAAAATAATTATGATGAAAAATATGAACATTCCATCAAAAAATGCCTTAACGATCCGAACGAAAGGGTAAGCCGCATGGCCGGATGGGTCTGCGAAAAGCTGCATATCTGAGATCGCAGCCGTTCCGTAACACCAGATTGAAAAATGGGCACAGAAACGTTCAAATGTCCGTCCCCATTTTCGAAAACAGCGGAAACGTAAGGGAGCAGACATTATGACCAAGTACAGATCGGAGATCCTTAAGGTATCATTTAAGATCGCAAAAGCATCCATCAACGAAGAAGAGCTGGCACAATTGGATGCCCTTATCGCCAATAGAGCGAAAGAAGGCTGGGAACTTGTCACATATGCGTTCATGGGCGACGAGGGGAGCTGGGGCAGAGGCATCCTGATCACGTTCAGAAAGGATTGATCGCCGTGCCTTGGACTTAAATATAGTATTCACTTTAAATCATGTTAATGTGTTCCCATTCTTATGGTAACGATAAACATCGGAACTAAGACCACAAAAAAGAGATCGACATCAAAGAAACCGAGCGCCCTGAAAACGGCCAACGATGTCACAAGACTGGCGAGCAATGTTCTTACCGTTGACAAGAAGGCAAGGGACGCAAAGGCGGCCAGGGCCAAGGACAAAGAGGCTAAAGCCGCCGCTGCAAAGGCGGCGCAACCTAAACCGGCCCCGCAGACCGGAGAACAACCGCAGCAGCCCGCTCTGAAGAGAATATGTCCGAACTGCGGCAACATCGATGTTTCCGGAGCTGTGTTCTGTCCCGCGTGCGACGCTAAGATGGAATGAACCAATGATTAATATTCAGAACGATCATTCATTAACATGGCTAGCAGCACCGGAAGCAGTTCAATCGACGCGAAGCGTATGCCGGGACTGATCATCATAGGTACGATATTCATCATCATCGGAATTATCCTTATTTTCTACGGTCTGTGGGACATGATCGCGGGATTGGTGGACGGGTCGCTGTGGGCGCTTAGGAAACTATTGATCGTCCTGATCGGCGCCGTACTCGCGGGGATCGGATCGATGATGGCGTTTGCGGGGATGTTCGGGGCGATCTTCGGAAGGAGACGCATCTTCGATTGATACCGCGACCCATGGCATTGGCGGTTCACCGTTCTCAGCATCAGAACAGGAGGGTCAGAGGAACATGGACATGTATATCGGGATATAGGTCATCCCGCCCTCGACCCTTAGGTCCTTGATGTATAAAACGTAGGGTTGTCCGATACGTTTCCCGTATTTTTCCAAGAATCTGTCCAATGACGAATGTCTGTTGTATCTCGAGGACTTCACCTCCACAGGACATATCTTACCTTCTCTCATTATAAGGAAGTCGATCTCGATCGCTTTCTCGATCGCTTTCTCACCGGTCTCCGGATCCTCTTTGCAGTTCTTGCTTTTGGAATAGAAGAACAGTTTGTGTCTGTTCGCTCTGAGGGCCTGGGTGACGGCGTTCTCCATGAGCATGCCTTCATTGATGTTCATCTTATCGAGCAGTATCGATCTGTAGAGCGTGTTCTCAGCATAGTCCTTATCGAACAGAGCGTGAGTTACAAGCAGCCCAGTGTCGGCCATGTAGCACTTCTGCGTAGTTTCATCGAGATTCATGGATAATCCGACGGAAGGATCTGTGGAATTGAAGCACTGATTGATGATCATTCCCTCCGCCAGCCACATGAACGCATCTTTGTAAGTGCGCAATCTGGCGTTCTTACCCAGAGAGGACAATGTGAACTTTTTCTCTTTTTTGGACAGCTGCGACGGTATCCTGTCGAATAACGACAGCACTTTGCTCTCGTAACCGGCGGCGAATTTCGTTATGTCGTCCCTGTAAAGGTCCAAAATGGATCTCTTGATCAGATCTGCCGCGGCGAAATCCTTCGTTTCGGCATATTTCGATACCACTCCCGGCATGCCTCCCACGAGCATGTATTCTCTGAAGCGGTTCATCATGTTCTTGTGGATCCGGTCGCCGACCTGCCTTCTGTTCCTGAAACACGTCTCCAGGTATTCCGCTGATGTCTTATCTCCCATGGCCCACAAAAATTCCTCAAAATCCAATGGGTTCAAGGTGAACCGAACCTCTTCCGAAGGAATGAGAATGTCCTTGATATTCGCTTTTATCGAGAGGAGCGACCCGGTCTCGATGTAATCGTATCTTCCGTCGGCAACCAGCGTTTTGATCCTTTGTCTGGCAAGCGG
>WRKA01000164.1 GCA_009778265.1 Methanomassiliicoccaceae archaeon
AGGTCCACGATAGCCGCGCCGTTCTCGGAGTATCCGTCCGCTTTGATCTGGTCCGCCCATTTCTGCGTGACCGGCGCACCGCCGACTATAACCTTGAATGAAGCCTTCGCTTCCTTTACAGCTTTCACCATCTCGCCCTGTACCTGCATGGTCGTTGTCATTAACGCCGAACCGCCAAGTACCTGGGCACCGTGTTCGGCACCAGCTTCCATAAAGGCCTCCGGCGATACGTCAGGTCCCATGTTGATGACCTTGTAGCCGGCGCCGCGAAGCATGGCGCAGCACACGTTCTTGCCTATCTCATGTATGTCTCCCTGGACCGTGCCCATTATGACCGTTCCTTTCATAACGTCGGTGGCTCCTCCCATGATGGGTGCCAACAATTTGAGCGCGAGTTCCATCGTCTTCGATGCGGCAACGACCTGCGGGAGATAGATCTCCGCTTTGTCAAATCTGTCACCGATTGTTTCCATTCCCTTTCCAAGACCTTCCTGTACGATCATCTTAGGATCTATTTTTGCGTCGATCGCCGCTTTGGTGGCGCTTTCCGCAAGTTTCAGATCCCAGGTCTCGACAGACTTCTTGAGGTCCTCCAGTATTTTTTTTTGGTCGCTCATTCAATCACCACGTTTTATCCGTTAAGAGAGCATTACTGCTCCCGACACACGGATCTTGGCCGGAAGGACGATTTCTGACGGAGACATTTTCGCCGACAGAGGCACCTCGAACGATCTCAGTCAGGGAAACGTGTCAATTCCGCCTTCTAGATGCCCCCATCACCTTTGACGTTCCATCAGTAATGGATAACTCCATAAACCGACCCCGCCAAAAAGAATAAGTCACGACTTTATATTTAAGTATTTCTCAAAAAATTCCATCTTTCCGAATGATATATATTAGTGTTTCGTTTAATTTTGATTTTTTTCCCAAGAGTTTATAACTATCATCTAGTAATTGATTTTGTAAATACTAATAATCGATATATTTATATTTACGAAAATAATTGAAAAATCCTGTTTCTTCAGATCTTTTTTTTCAATTTATCCGGTAAAAGCACAGATATGATGGATGGATCGTCAATCCAGCCAAATACATTCTCCGGAGAACGGCGCCGCCGTGCTTCGCGGCCCGCCGAGGACGTGTGCGGCAGTGTTCATAATATATTGTTGAACGGGGACGCGCACTCGATGTTCACGCGGTCCGGAGGTCGTTCAGTCTGATGTATCGGGCACCGAGCATCTCCGACAGCCTGGATGCATAGTTCACCCGCCATATCGACGAGGTGGGGTCGATGACCACCCACTCCGTGTTCGGTATCCTCATCGTCTCGGCTATCTTCACCAGCTCCGTTGACGCATTTCCTTCAAGAACGGGATCGGTGGCGTCCCCGTCCGTCAGCAGTACGACGCAGCATCTCTCCTCTTTGTTCTTTCTCAGATAGTTGAGCAGATATTCTCTGATAAGAAGCAGCGCGGCGCCTAGCGGGGTCCCGTCGCCTACTTCCGTATTCTCAAGGATGTCGCATATACTTTCGACGGAACGCGTGAACGGTACCGATATTCGGACATCCCCGGTCCTGAACGTGAGCAGCGCCACTTTATCTCTCCGTACGTAACTGTCCATCAGCATCCCTTTGATCCCGTTCTTCATATCCTCCATGAACCACGATCTCCCCAGGGAGCCGCTTACGTCCACCGCGAACAAGAAAGAACAGGAATCCTTTCTGTTCCGTATCTTTTCTCTGATATCCTGTCCGCGGATACTGACGCTCAATCCTTCGTTCGGACGGGACCGCTGATACGGTGCGGCGGCACGTACGGTAGCGTCGAACGCAACATCCGTCACCCTTCCTTCCGGGATCTTGGATCCGCTGTACCTTCCCGTCCTTCCTTTGGCGGTCATCTCTTTCCGCCTTCCCGTCCTTCCGCCTATACTGAGCAGACGCACCGCCTCAATTATCTCCATATCGTCAAGTTTCTCTCTGACGGAACCGATTATCTCGGCCACGGTGCCGAGATCGATGATGTCTCCGGACGGGTCGTATGTGATATGTTCGGGATCCGTGTCGGGGGTGTTCTCGATAACTCCCATCTTATACGCCGTCGCGGACCCCGAAGAGCTCTCCGCGGCGATCGTATCCTGTACGGCGTTATCTTCATCCTCCGGCCTTCCCGCCGGCCGGGGCTGCTCTCTCTTCCTTTCCTTTTTCGTTTCCCTTCTTCTGTGAAGGAGGCACAGGACCGCCGCCTCCTTTATGTCGTCATCCGAAACATCCGTCCGTCCGTCGAGGGCCGCAAGCACTTTCGACACTCTTGCAACGGATATATCCGCGCGGTGTCCCTTGACCTTCAGGTTCATGCAGACATCGGATATCCTGATCAGGCCGGATGCCGTTATCCTAACGTCCTTCAGGATCCTCTTCGCCTCGTTTATTTTTTTAAGTACACTATCATCGCGGGCCGAATATCTTTCCGCGAATCCTTCCGGATCGGTATCGAACTCCAGATTCGACAGTATCACCGAATCCCTTTTTTCTATATCGTCGGCGGAATACGACTGGACGCAGATGTCGAACCTGTCGGCCATGCCGTCCGGCAGCGTTCCTTCGGCCGGGTCCATAGTTGCTATGACCTTCGTATCAATATCGTATCCGGCCGATATCCCTTCCCTTTCCACTATCACTTTACCGGATTCGACGCAGCCCAGCATGGAACTGATGATACTTGTGTCGAAGAGATTGATGTTGTCCACATAAAGGATGTTCTTGTCCGCCCTCTGCATTATCCCTCCCTTCACCACCGTCTTACCGAACATTATCGCCTCCTCGATATCAAGTCCTCCGTACAGGTCCTCGGAGGTGACGTTCTGCGGAACGTTCACTATGTCCGCATGAGGAAGCATGTTCACGAAAGACCTTACAAGAACGCTCTTGGCGGTGCCCGCCGGGCCTTTGATAAGTACTCCCAAGATGTTATCGTCCACAGCGGCGCACATCAGCGCTTTCTTAACATCGTCCATCCCGCTTACGGCAGAAAAAGGAAAACAGCGTCTCAGAGGTCCTGAAGACATGTTCCCAGTTCCTCCATGTCGAACTTGGACTCTTCGAACGGTTTTCTTTTTATGCGGTGCGAAAGCACCAGCGGGGCGACGGCGGCTATGTCCTCCTTGCCCGCTCCGGCCCTTCCGTCAAGGGCGGCGTTGGCCATCGCCGCTCTTACCATCGTTATATCCGCTCTGTGGCCGTCCATCTCGAAATGAAGGGAGACGCGCGACGCCATTGATATGAGTGTTCTGTCCGCCTTTGTCCCGGAAAGTATCTTTCTCGCGTCGAGTATGTTCTTCTTTATCCTTTGTGTCTCTTCCGCATAAGTTCTCGTGAATCCTTCCGGGTCGGCGTCGAATGCAAGTCTTCTCGCGACGATCTCCGCTCTCGTCGAGATATCGTTCTCTCCGCGGATCTCAACGCACAGACCGAATCTGTCCAGGAGCTGGGGTCTGATATCCCCTTCTTCGGGATTCATCGATCCCACCAGAATGAAACGCGACGGATGCTGGAACGATATCCCTTCCCGTTCCACATAGTTCACACCCATCGCCGCCGTGTCCAAAAGGAGATCGACCATATGATCGTCCAGAAGATTCACCTCATCCACATACAGTAAATTACCGTTGGCCTGCGCGAGTACGCCGGGCTCGAATTTTTTCTTTCCCGTCTGAAGCACGTGTTCTATATCCAGCGTACCGGCGATCCTGTCCTCCGTTGCGCTCAGCGGCAGTTCGACGACGCGCATCGCCGATCTTTCATGTTCCGGTTCAATTCCGGCGGCCGCGGCCTCCGCGCAGCTCGGGCAGCGCCCCCTGCCCGGTCTCGGGTCGCAGTTGAAGGGACACCCTTTCACACGTTCGGCATCGGGAAGGATCTGCGCCAAGGACCTCACCGCGGTCGATTTGGCGGTCCCTTTCTCTCCTTTGATCAGGGCCCCGCCTATGCTCGGATCCACGATGTTCAGAAGTAAAGCGGTCTTCATCTGCTCTTGGCCGGCGATCGCGGCGAACGGAAATATCAGGTGTCTGTCTGCCATCCGGACAAAGAAGCGTTACTGATTTATTAAATTTTTGAGAAGGAATAAATACTATCATTTTTTTTGATCTTGTTCCGGCATATGTTATATTTAAAATATTCAGTAAGATTAAATACTGTTCCGTCATTTACGGAATCGGCATCCCAGATCACATTCCGGGCGGATGATCCTGAGGCATCATGAACATATCAAGACCGGTATCGATATTCGAAGCTCACGACAGGTTCCTTAACGGAAAAAAGGTACGCGAGGACACGTGGGACTACGAGATCATTCCAGTAAATGCGGTAAATATCAAGAACAGATACAAATTGGCGTTCGGTAAGGATACGGTACCGGAGGACAGAGATATCAAGGACCGTCTTTTCAGTGCCGGCGTGGATATGCTCGTCGAGACGGGATTCTTCAATCCGGATACGGGTAAAGTGATGCACGTCACGGAAGCGGAGATCTTCGAAGGTCTGAAAAAGGCCGGCAAACGGCTGAGGATGGGTTCCGGCAAGGACGAGGTGACATGCGAACGCCGCAGCGGGAACAGTTCGGTCAGACCGATAATACAGGGAGGGCCCACCGGAACGCCCGTTTCCGAGGAGTTATTCGTAACGATGATACACGCATATGCGCAGGAGGCCACGGTGGACGCGCTGGCGAGCGGGGTGATGTCGACGATCGACGGTCATCCTCCCATGACAAATACGCCATGGGAGATCAAGGCCACCCTGGCGGAGATAAGGGCGGTGAGAGAGGGAGCGGCAAGGGCGGAACGTTCGGGAATGGCGATAAAAGGTCCGGAGACCCCGCTGTCGATAGGCGGACACTTAGTATCGAATTCCGGCGGAGCTCTCGGAAAGACGGACCCGCATATGTGTTCGCAGCTGAACGAACTGAAGATAGATACCACGGGACTCAACATCATCGCGGGATGGGTCGCCGACAGCAATATAATAATGATGGAACAGATGCCCATATTCGGAGGATACTGCGGCGGCATCGAAGAATCGGCGATATGCGACGTCGCCACAACGTTAGCGTCGTTCGCGATATTCGGTGTCAACATCCATATCGACGGTCCTATCCATATGAAATGGGGGGCCACGACCGCCCGGGAGACATTACAGATCGCCGGACACGTTGCGGCCGCGATAGATGCGAACACGGATATCCTTCTCGCCAATCAGTATTATACGGCGGCCGGTCCGTGCACGGAGATGTGCTTACTGGAAACGGCGGCACAGGCGATCACCGACACGGTGTCGGGGAGAGAGCTTCTTTCGGGTGTCGCGTCGGCGAAGGGCGTTTCCCGGGACAAGACGACACCGATGGAGGCGAGGATAATGGGCGATGTCGCCTCCGCCGCCGCCGGTATGAAACTTTCGGACGCCAACGAGATGATCGAACGCCTGATATCCGGGTACGAGGACGATCTGTCCCATCCTCCGAAGGGCAGGCGTTTCCAGGACTGTTACGATCTGAGGACGATAACGCCGTCCAAGGAGCATACGGAAGTCTACGAGAACGCGGTGCAGATGCTCAACGAACTCGGACTCGGGTTAAGGTACTGATATTTTTTCGATCGGCCGTACGGCCCTGTATCGTTCCGTATCCTTTTCGGCGGATACTCTGTTTTACTCTTATCTGTATTACTATTAGAATTAATATTTTTCTATATATTATTTTAGCGATAGAAATATTTAAATATCATTCTTTGAGAATGAAGCACAAAAACGAAACCTTTAAATATAGTATATCAATAATATATTTAGTAACATTAGTATGAGGGGGACGGTCTGGGACCAGTAGGCCTCTACAGCCGCGCCAGCGGGGTTCGATCCCCCGGTCCCTCGCTCAGTACACCGAAGGGAGTTAAATGAGGTTCACACCATCTCAGATGCAGCGGCTGAAGGAGTTCGGGGATGAGAGTCACGATGACGATTTCAGCGACCGGAAGGAAAGGGACAAGGCGTTCGCGAATGTTCTGCGGGAAACGGTGATCAACAACAATTCGCAGATACGCAAAATGATATTATATCCGGACAGACACCTTCTATCGAAATTGGGAACGGACCTGGCGGAGATGCTGACGGATAACGGTTTCATCGAACTCAGGACGCCGCTGATAATATCCTACGCCTCACTGGAAAAATTGGCCGTGACGGAAGATTCGCCGTTATTCGGACAGATATTCAGGATCGATGAGAAAAGATGTCTGCGCCCGATGATCGCGCCCAACTTTTTTTCGATAATAAAAAAACTGAGAGAAAGGGCGGACGGGCCTATCAGGGTGTTCGAGATAGGCCCGTGCTTCAGAAAAGAAACGCAGAACGGCAATCACCTGGAAGAGTTCACGATGCTTACGCTTGCCGAGATAGGAATGAGGGTGAATCCCAAGGAAAGGCTGAAGGAATTGATATCTAAGATCATGGGGATGACCGGGTTGAGATACAGGATGGTAACGGATCGTTCCGACGTATTCGATGAGACGATGGATGTGGTGGTCAACCGCAACGAGGTGGCGTCCGCGACGGTGGGGCCGCACGCTCTCGATAAAGATAACGAGATAAGCGAACCGTGGTGCGGCGTCGGATTCGGTCTGGAACGCCTGCTGTCGGAAGTGCTGAAGAAGAGCAACATCAGAAAGGTCAGCGGAAGTCTGGTATATCTGAACGGGGCGAAGATCTATTGACGATCCATAACAAAGACAAAGACAAAGAAAAAGCGTCCGAGGACCGCACACATGTTTTCGGGAGGAGAGCATGAGATTGGCGATCGTCGGCGGCGGGCCGCAGGGAATGGAAGCGGCATATCTGGCAAAGAAAGCGGGATTCGAGACGATAACGATAGACAGAAGGAACGACGCGCCCGCGTTCTCGCTCTCCGACGAATATAAGATACTCGATCCGGTGAAGCGGGAGAGCGAGGCGAGATTATTGTTCAAGGATTGCGACGCCGTGATCCCTGCGTGCGAGAACGTGGAACTTCTTTCGAGACTGGACGAAATGCTCAGGTACTCGATGACGCCGTTCTTATTCGATATCAACTCCTATATCATCACCTCGTCGAAGTTCGCGTCGAGCAGTATGATGGAGATGGCGGGGATACCTACGCCGAGAGGATGGAAGGATTGCGGTTATCCCGTGATAGTAAGGCCGTCGTCCCAGACCGGCGGCGCGGGCGTTACGATAGCATATGACGAAAAAGGAGTGGCCGAAGGCATAGACAAGATACTGATGATGGGTGACGACCCCGTCATACAGGAATTAGAAGAGGGAAGGACGGTATCGGTGGAGGTGATCGGAGGAGGCGGCGGGTTCAGATCGTTCGCGGTAACGGAGATGTTCTTCGACACGGACCTTGATTGTAAAAGGGTGGTGTGTTCACCGTCGGTCCTCACCGAAAAGAAAGAGGAGGAGTTCAAAAGGATGGCCGAGACCATAGCGGATAACATAGACCTCATGTCGCTGATGAACGTCGTGGCCACCGACACGCCGAACGGTCTGAAAGTGATGGAACTCGCCGCATTTCTGCCGAGTCAGACGCCCTCCGCCGTACTGGCGGCGACCGGGGTGAACATGCTCGGGGAGATGGTGAGATCGAAGTTCGGATACGGTTCGCCGGCGCCGCCGAAGGGATATTCGTCGTCATACGAGCATTTCGTCATCAGACACGGAAAAATGAGGACCTGCGGTGAAAAGGAGTTCGCGAACGTCCGTTTTCCGCGGACGATCAGAGGGCTGTTCGGCGCCGACGAGATGATAACGGATTTCAGCGAAGGAAAGGGAATTTGGAGATGCACGATGATCAACAGCGCCCGGAACGAAGAAGAATTGGAGAGAAAACGGAAGAGATGCATTGAAACGATCATCGAAGAATGTGATATCTCCGAATTCGCGGACACGCCGCCGGACATGCCGTAAAAGTACAAAAAACACATCGATACCGGGGATCAACGGCGAATGTTTTGTTATAGTTATTATTAATTATTAAAAAGCTATATATGATGCATTAATATAACTGATACAAAAAGTATATTAACAGTGAGCGATTATTAATAATGATGAGAAAAAAAGACAACGGCAGGGAGTCCGATATTGTTCCGGTCTCCGAGATGACCGCGGAGGGGATGTATGCACGCGGTAAGGAACATGAGGAAGAAATGAATTACGAAGAGGCGATGGAATGGTTCCAGCTCGCCGCGGATAAAGGATGTGCGGATGCGTATTTCCGTATCGGCATGATGTACGAGGAAGGGTTGGGCGTTCCGAAGGACAATGAAAAGGCCTTAAGAGGGTTCCGTCTCGCAGCGGAGCACGGTCATATGGAAGCGCAGTTCCTTCTCGGAGCGTCATATTTCTACGGAAAAGGTGTGCAGACCAATCATGGCGACGCGATGCGGTGGCTTCTGCTCGGCGCGGAGAAAGGTAATGCGAATTCACAGTTCCTTCTCGGGTTCATGATGCTTTCGGGGCTCGGCGGACCGAAAAAGGAACAGGAGGCGTACAATTGGCTGCGCCTCGCGGCGAATCAGGGACACGCGGAAGCGCAGAGATATTTTAATAAATAGGCTGAACAGGGACGCTCCGCTGACGGAACGTCCGTATCTGACCGTATTGGGATATTTTCGAACCTCTGAGAACACATTCCGTCAGCCGGTATCGGCACGGTCACCGATCTTCAGCGGATATGTGGTCAGAAGAAGTCCTTAAGGGACGTTCTTTTGGGGTCGGCCTTCTTCTGTGTCCCGGCGGTGTCGTCCTTCTTTGTCGAAGGCATCGGCGCCGTTTGGAACGTGTCGTCAAAGAGCGTGGCCTGCTGGCTTCCCAGCATGAGGTCCTTCTCGGACCATCCGAACACCTCCGTGACCCTCGACGCCATATTTGCCAGCCGTTCCGCATAGTATCTGCGGTCCGGCGTTCCCTTGAACTCCGCTCCGCTTATGTACGGTTCCACCGTCTGCGGTGTTCTTGACGAATCCGTGACGATCCACGAGACCTTCATACCGGGTATGAACTCGTAACCGAGGGCTTTCATCTTTCTCATTGCCTGGACATTTGCCATCCTGTCCGGGGAATCGTAGCTGCTCTCGTCCTTGCAGGTCCGCGAGATCACAAGGTCGGAAAGTTCCACGTTCCCGGACATCGTGTCCTGCACCGCCTTCTTCACCAAAGCGACCGCATCCTCGTTCTTCTCGTCCAATATCTTTTCGAAAAGTTCCGTAAGAAGTCTGCTCTGAAGATCGAAGGAATCCGACCGCCTTACTTCGTATCCTCTTATCAGAAGTTCCTCTTTGGGCCAGGCCACCCTGCCGACGTACCTCTTTTTCTTGCCGTGCGAGAACAGCGGCTCCATTACCTTCTCGAATTCCAGCTGTCTTCCTTCCGCGGAATATCGTTTCGCCATGGACCCGCCGAACCTAAGCGTCTCCTCCAGCGTGCCGTAAGGCGACCGGATGAACACCGAATCCGTATCGGAATAGACCACCTGTATCCCTTCGCTCTCCAATTCTTTTATGATCCCGGTCACCGTCGCTCTTGCGAACGCGGTTATCGAGCTTCCGATGTTCTTGTCCGTGAATCTGTAAAAGGATGAGGCGAATACTCCGTAGAACGAGTTCATCAGGACCTTGACCGCATTCTGAAGGCCGTCAAGGTAATGATATTCGTCGGCGGACGCGGTCCTCATCCTCTTCTTGATGCTGTCCCTTTCTTTCATAAGGCCGTCGAGGATCCCGGGGAGGATGCCTTCCTTTTTCTCTTTGCTCATGTACCTTACGCCGTTGGGGCTCACGATCTCGCCGTCGTCGGAGATCGTGGTGAAGCAGATGTTCTTAGATATTATCAGCGACGGGTACATCGATTTGAAGTCCAGCACACATACCCAGTGGTACAGTCCCGGGGCCATCGTGTGAACATATCCTCCTTCTATCTGGTCGGTCCTTGAAAAACCCCCGGTCAGCGGCACGCCGACATTCAGGCGGTCCGCCTTTCTGATGAGTATCGAATCTATCAGCTGCGACGACCCCGACGTCAGCACATCCTCGAGCGGAAGTTTTGAAACGGCGGCAAGGTCCATCCCTTTCCTGACCGTTCCGAGGATATTCAGTATCCTCAGCGAAAGTTCCGCATCCTTTACGCAGTATCTGATCACCTTCTCAGGATCGCTCTTCCATTCCTGGTCCATGTTCTTGGGGTTGACGTCCATCTTCTGTTCCCCGAGAAGCTGTAACGAAACGGCATTCAGCGTTTCCTGTTTCGGCCGCAGTTCGCGTCTGACGGCCCACCACACGTCGATCACCAGACGTCCTTTGAGACGCCAGAACTTTTCGCTGACCGTTCTCGGGGACCCGCGGTCCCTTCCCCATCTGAGTTCGTTCACCTTGTTCTTCTGGGCGCGTTTGATTATCATGTTGATATCGTAATTATCGATGTTGTACCCGCTTATCACGTCCGGGTCCTCTTTTATGATCTGTTCCGAGAATCTTTCGATGATATCTTTCTCATTACCGTATATCGGTTCGCACTCCCTTATCTTCCCGTCCTCGCCTATCACCGAACATATTGTGTATATCGTCTCGTCGGTGATGCTGTTCTCTATGTCGAACGACAGTATCCTGAGTCCCGGATCGAAAGGTTCGATGTTCTCGAACGACGTTATCTCGACGGCGAGTTCGGTGGCGTATGTGTTCTCCACCTCGTTGCCTGTAACGGATATGCAGGCGTTCATATCGTTATCGTACAGATAACGATGATGGAAGGGGATGTCCGCCGCCAGGATGTCGTACTCCTTTTTCCATTTGTTCCGGTATGCGGGCACCGTCCACGGGAACTTGATGGTCACTTTGATGACGCTGCGTTCCTTCCCTTTGTGATACA
>WRKA01000165.1 GCA_009778265.1 Methanomassiliicoccaceae archaeon
CGAAGGCCGGCGGGGCGTCGAGGGACGAAGTGATAAGCGCGGTGCTCGTGGGACTCCCGGCGGCGGGTAACGCTGTCGTTCAGGTCCTTCCGGCGGCGCTGGAAGCGTATGACGAATGATCACGCCTTCTGTTCCGCACCCGCGTTCTTTCTGAACAGTTCGCGGTAATACTCGCATGTCTCCATGAGCTCGTCGTGGGGCGCGGCCGCGACCACCTTCCCTTCCTCAAGGACAACGACCCTGTCGCACCGTCTCATTATGCTGAGACGGTGCGCTATCACCAGAATCATCTTCGTTCTGCTCAGTTCCGCTATGAGATCGTTTATCATTTCCAGATTGTTCTTGTCCAGCGCGCTCGTGGCCTCGTCGAACATCATCACCCCGGAATCCTTCAGTATCACACGCGCGATCTCCAGACGCTGTTTCTGACCGCCGGATATCGTCGCCCCGCTCTCCCCTATCATCGTCTCGTAGCCGAACGGCATTGCAACGATCTCGTCATGGATGCGGGCAAGGCGGCATGCCTCTACGGCATCATCTCTCGAGGCGTCCGGGTCCGCGAGAAGCAGATTGTTCATCACCGTGTCGTTGAACATATACGGATCCTGTAACGACATCGTCAGGTTACTGCGCACATCTTCCTCTGACAGCGACGATATATCGTTACCGTTCAGAAGTATGTCGCCGCCCGTCCGGGCATAGAATCCGGAGAGCAGACCGAATATCGTCGATTTGCCGGAGCCGCTCTTTCCCACGAATCCTACCATGCCCGGACCGTCGATCTTGAAACTGACGCCGTTCAGGACGCTCTTGTCCTCCGTGTAACCGAAGGACACGTTCCTGAACTCTATCGAGTTCACCGGATCCGTTAACCTCATATCTCCGAAACGGTCCACCTCCTCCTTCGGCGCCCTTATTATGTCGTTGATACGTTTAGCGGCAAGTTCTCCGTTGACGTATGTGTCCTTGATGCGCGCCAGTCCGGCGACGAGTCCGTAGATGTCCCCCTTGTACGTGTATATTATCAGCACCGCCGCCAGTTCCGCCATCCCCTGCGGTAAAAGATAGAGACCGGCCAGAAGAAGTATCGAAAGGTCTATCCCTCCCTTCACCACATCTATGAGATTCTGCATCTTTTTTTGATATATCTCGCGCTTATACTTCACGTCCGCATATTGTGCGCTTACGGAGGTGTGCTTCTCTATCACGGGATCCTTTGCGTTAAGACCTTTGATCTCCTTTATCCCCTTGAGTATCTCGATCTCGTTCGCCTTAACCTTCTCGACGGCGCGTTTGGACCTTTTCATATTTTCCAGAAGTCTCGACACACGAAGATATTCCAGCATCATCAGGATCGCCAGTCCGACCGCGAAGACTATCCCTAAGATCACATTCAGAACGGTGATATATGAGACGAATCCGATGTTGATGAGTATGCTGATCACAGTTCTCTGTATGTTCAGCGATACCGCGGAGGATTCCCTGCTGTCCTCGTTCAGCCGTTCCAGGAAGAAACCGGAACCTTTGTCGTACACCGTTGAAAGGTTCATCGACATCGTCCTGTACGCCGCCTTCCTTCTTATCATCAGGAACACGCTGTTCGATATCCTTGCATAGAGATATTCGGCGGTGTATGACAACACGGCTATCATAAGGACCAGAGAGAACAGGATCACAGCATATCTTACCAGTTCGTCGTAATTGCCGCCGGTGAGGGCGATCAGCACCCTTGACAGTACAAGAGGCGACATCAATGCCGTTACGCCCGACAGTATCGTGAACAGAATGAACAGGAACACTTTCGCGCGGTGTTCGCCGTAGAACTCCTTCAGACTCTTCAGGTTAGGATATCTTTCCGTTCTCGTTCTTTTATTCATGTGCATACCGAACATCTACGGGAAAGCTCATAGTTTTAACTGCCGACCGTACCGGTTGACCGACGGCAGTTCTTATGTTTTATTATATTTTAAATCATATCTATTTTTTATACTGGACACGGTCCCGGATACGGTACCGTTGCAACGTATACTTATACTATTCGCGAACGGTGATATTATAAATGTTACAATCTTACGGTTCGTTGTGGTAAGGCAGGAGAACATCGACAAGGTGGCGGAAAGTTACCCCACCGATGCTGTGAGCGAAGCTAAGAGACTCATGCAGGAAGGAGCGTGGAGGTATGAGACCCGCGTCAGGGACGATATCTTCGTTTCCGAACTCTCCGGGATAAGTGTGATCATTCACGACGCACCGCTGAAGAACACCACATACTTCTGTACCGGATGCTGCGAGAACACATGCGCGCACTGCCTCATGGCCAGACTGCATCACGAAGAGAAGAAACGCACGATGCCCGCTTTCTCTTCCACGTCGTTCATAGAGAACGACATAATGAATTTTTTCGGGAGAACGGTGGAGAGATACGATGAGATCATCCACAGCAAAGGTGTGCTGGACGGAAAGTTCGACGAGGACGCGGCCAAACACGAGGCGGCGTACAGCGCCGCGGCGAAGATCTGGGGAGAGATCTTCAGTAACATCAGGGAAGTGGACGCCGCCGTCGGCCTTGTCGATAAGCTGATAAAAAAAGTACGCGGATATTATCATCGTGACGCGGTCTCGGCGGCCCTGCGCAATATAAGAGAACTGGTAAGATGCAGACTTGCCGAACTGTCGGCGGAAGAGTTCGCCGACATACTGCTGAGGAACAACAGCACGTGGATGCTCTCTTTCGTACCCGATTTCGAAGAGAAAGAGAGCGAATTCATCCTTGACCGTCTGACATGGTCCGGAATAAAGGTATCGGAACTGAAGAGCAACCAGCTGGACCTTTTCAACGAAACGGCCGAATGACCGCCTTTGACCTCAGAACGGACCTTTCCTGAGAAGTAAAGAAGAATCAGTGTACGGTCTCGCGCGCAACGGTGATATTATAAACGATTCAACCTTTATCGGAGTTAATGCTTCGAAAAGAGAACACCGGCGGAACGGCGGAATCGTACTCTCCCGCAGCGATAAGCGAAGCTAAGAGACTGATACGCGAAAAAGCATGGTCGAACGAGATCGCGCTCAAGAGTAATGTGTCCTTGTCATCGCTTTCGGGCGTCAGCGTGATCATTCACGATACGCCGACGCAGGAGACCGTATACTACTGCACCGGATGCTACACCGATTCGTGCGCGCACTGCATCATTGCCAGAACGTATCATGAGGACGGCATGCACGCATCCGACCGTTCGGTGGCGGCGATAGAGGAGGACATCAGACTTTTCTTCAGCAAAGCGGTGGAAAGATATGAGAGGATCATTCAGACCGAGGGCGGACTGGAAGGAGAATTCGACGAGGATTTCGCGAAATATGAATCTGCGTACGGTATCGCGTCGATGGTCTGGAACAAGATCTTCCATGACGTCGGCGATATCGGTCTCACCGTATCCCTGGCGGACCGCCTGGTGGACAAGATGGAAGGATACCATTATTGGAACGCCGTATGGAACGCCATACGCGACATACGGGAACTGGTGAGATGCAGACTTGCCGAACTGCCGGCGGAAAGGTATATGGAACTTATGATGAACACCAGGAGCAAATGGATGCTCTTCTTCATGCCGGCGTATGAAAAAGAGGAAAAAGAGAACATCGTTGTACGTCTCACGGACTCCGGTATGGACGTCGATGATCTGAAAGAGATATGCCCTAACCTTTTCATTAACGACTGACTTCTTATTATGGATGAGACTGCGGACCCGCCGGGATTCGAACCCGGGTCATCGGCTTCGAAGGCCGATAGGATGATCCTCTACCCTACGGGTCCCGTTATGTGTAGCGATGCCCCGTTGATAATATTAACGGATTGAACAAAGGTTTATTCATGTCCTTGTTATATTCGAGCAATATGGCGAAGGTCGTAATGAACCACGGTGCCGGCGGAGAGACCATGCAGGACTTCCTTTCGAAGCACATCGTATCTCATTTTCCGAAGATGAGCTCTGATGTTCCGCTGAACTCCCTGGACGATTCCGCCGTTGTTGACGGTATAGTCTTCACGACCGACGGTCACACCGTCAAACCGCTGTTCTTTCCCGGCGGGGATATAGGTTCCCTTTCCGTCGCGGGAACGGTGAACGACATAGCGGTGATGGGGGCAAGACCGCTGGCGCTGTCGTGCGCCGTCATACTCGAAGAGGGTCTTGACATCGACGTTGTGGACAGAGTGATGGACTCCGTCGGCAAAACGTCGGCGTTATGCGGCGTACCCGTCGCCACCGGCGATACGAAAGTGGTGGAATCCGGAGCGGTGGAAAAGATGATCCTTGTAACGTCGGCGATAGGCAGAAGGTCGGAACATCTGGATCACAACATCTCCGTTGCGTCCGGATACAGAAAGATAGATTCCGGATGGCTTACCGACGATAATGTAAGGGACGGGGATGCGGTCATCGTCTCCGGAACGCTCGGAGATCACGGCGTATCGCTGCTGTCGTTCCGCGAGGGATACGGTTTTGAGAGCGTGGTGAAGAGCGACGTGGCGCCGCTGAACGGAATGATCGAGAACGTTCTGAAAAAGGGCGGGGCGGTCACGATGAAGGATCCGACGAGAGGAGGGCTTGCGAACACGCTGAACGAATGGTCCTCCAAATCCGGGATAGGCATAGAACTCAACGAATCCGATATTCCGCTCAAGGACGCCGTGGTCAACGCGTGCGACCTTTTGGGAATAGATCCGTTAAGCATCGGGAACGAGGGCAAGGCGGTGATCGCATGCGTTCCCGAGATGGCGGACGAGATCGTGAAGATACTGAGAGCGCACCCTCTCGGAAAGGATGCTTCGCTGATCGGATACGCATCGTCGAAGACAAAGCACGTCACGATCAGGACGACGGTCGGAGGCAAAAGGATATTGGAACCGCCGATCGGCGACCCGGTGCCCAGAATATGCTGATACTCAAAGTTTTTCTACATAGAAACAATGGACACGTTCATAACGGTGGTGTCAATGGTCGATCTCGTTCCTTTCTCCGGATACAGGCCGTCCCTGCGGGACGGCGAGAACATAGGTTCCCGGATATCCCCGCCTTATGATGTCATCGACACCGAATACCTGGAACGGCTGAGGTCGGACGAGCACAATGTCACGCATCTCACGCTGAACCCGGTGAACGGCAGATATTCGGGATCACGGAAGACATTCGATTCCTGGATCGCCGACGGTTCTCTGATAAAGGACAAAGATTCTTTCTACCTTTACAAACAGAAGTTCACCGCCGGCGGCAGAACGATGACGCGGACCGGGATCGTGGGCGCGCTGAGAACGGAACCGTATGAGAACGGCGGCATAATACCTCATGAGGAGACGTTCTCCAAGGTGAAGGAGGACCGTTTGAACCTTCTCAGAGATACGGAAACGCATCTGGAATCGATATTCGGGATATTCGAAGGTCTCAGCGAAGGACTGAACGCCCGCATAGAAAGAACGGCGGAGAAGCTTTATGTCTACGAGGATGACGGAAAGGTCGAACATTCATTCTTCAGGATATCCGATAAGGATGTGACGGATTCGATCTCCGAAGAGATGAAGGAACGGAAGATGCTGATCGCCGACGGCCATCACAGATACGAAACGGCATTGAATTACTCGCTCGAGCATCCCGACGACATAAAAAAGGGGTATGTTCTGGCGACGCTCGTCTCGTCGGACGATCCGGGACTGGTGATATGGCCGACGCACAGACTGCTGAACTCGGATTGTATCTCGGAAACTACCGCGGTAAAGAAGATCGGCGAAGTGCTGCAGCTTAAAGAGACGTCGTCGATCGACGAGATGATCGGCGAACTTACGGACTGGCACATGGGACTTCTCTTCAGATCGGGAAAATGTTATCTTGCCAGATATAACGGATCGGACGATCCGCTGTGGTCGCTTGACACGTACATAGCACAGGAACTGATAATAAAGGGAATATACGGATACGAAGAAGGAGAGGTGATCGTCTCCTTCGACGCGGAGTTCGGTTCCGTGAAGAAAAGGATGGAGAAGGGGAAACACGATCTTGCCATCATTCTCAATACACCGTCGCTGAAGAAGATCTGGGACCTCTCCGCGATCGGAAAGAGGATGCCTAAGAAGACCACGTATTTTTACCCTAAGATATGGTCCGGGTTCGTGTTCTACGAAATGAGGTGATATTTACGGATATGAACATGTTCATCGCAGATGACGGATACGTGGACCATTCCGATCCCGCGATCGTGAAGACCGCGGGGGAATTGTTCTCCGGTCTCACCACGGACACGGAAAAAGCAAGGGCCGCCTTCGAATACGTAAGAGATGAGATATCGCATTCGATAGATGTGAACGCGAATGTGGTCACGGCAAAAGCATCCGATGTCCTGAGATACCGTACCGGGATCTGCCATTCGAAAGCGAATCTCCTTGCCGCGTTACTGAGATCGGACGGCATACCCGCGGGTTTCTGTTTCCAGCGCCTCATTCTTACTGACGACCCGATACGATACTGCGTCCATTGTTTCAACGCGGTATTCGCCGGCGGACGCTGGATCAAACTTGACGCACGCGGGAACAAGAAAGGGGTGAACGCTCAGTTCTCTCTGGATGAACCGATGCTTGCGTTCCCTCCGCGTAAGGAATTAGGGGAATACGTATGGAACGGAATATTTGCGAGACCGCATTCCGATACTATGAAAATGTTGGAAAAGGCCGGATCGATACGATACGTCATTGAGAACTTACCGGATAACGTTAACGAGACCCCGGACATCACGGAGTGATCCTTTGCATTATGCCGATCACAAGACGATACTGTCCCCTAAGAACGGCATGAACATCTACCGCGGATGTTCCCACGGGTGTATATACTGCGACAGCCGCAGCAAGTGTTACCAAATGGACCACGACTTCGAGGATATCGAAGTGAAACGCAACGCACCCGAGATACTGGAGGAACAGCTTTTACGCAAAAGGAAGAAGTGCATGATCGGCACCGGGGCGATGTGCGACCCGTACGTTCATATCGAGAACGAACTGCAGATGACAAGGCAGTGCCTCTCCGTTATCGAGAGGCACGGTTTCGGATTATCGATATTAACAAAATCCGATCGGATATTAAGGGACCTCGATCTTCTGACATCCATAAACAAGAAAGCAAAATGTGTCGTTCAGGTCACGCTCACAACATACGACGACGAACTTTGTAAGATAATAGAACCTAACGTATCAACGACGTCGGAACGTTTCCGTATCCTTGAGATCATGCGCGACAACGGCATACCCACCGTCGTCTGGCTATGCCCGATACTGCCGTTCATTAACGATACCGAGGAGAACTTACGCGGATTGCTTAGATACTGCGCCGGATCGGAGGTGAAGGGGATACTGTGCTTCGGTTTCGGGGTCACGATGAGAGAGGGGAACAGAGAATATTTTTATCAGAAACTCGAAGAACACTTTCCCGGAATGAGTGATATTTATAAAATGAAGTTCGGGGATTCGTACGAATGCAGAAGCCCGAACAGCGACCGTCTGATGTCGGTACTGAGGAAAGAATGCGAGCGCCTCGGTATCCTTTACAAAATGAACGACGTGTTCTCGTACATGAACGAAATGACACCGAGGACGAAGCAGACGTCGCTGTTCTGACCGTCGATCATTTGCCGTAAACGAATCCTTTCGATCTGCGTTCCTTCTGCATCCTGACGAACTCGTCCGCACCGTTCTTTTTCAGAAGGTCGTTGTCATCCTTCAGAGTTGCATGTTTCGCAAGGAATTCGTCAAAAAGGCCGCACGGATATTCGGCGCATAAGGCGCAGAACTCCGCGCCGCGTTCTGCGGCGCAGATACGTATCCTGCATCCGGGATCGCTGCACCCGTTCTTGCATGATGCATCTCCGCTTTCCGCCGTCCCTTTCAGAAATCTCCAGAATTCGTTCCCGTCCGGCATAAAGCCCATGATCCCTTCGAAACCGGCACTCTTCATCTCCCCGAAGAGAAGCGAAGCGGCCGGTATCACTTTTGCTTTGAACGCGCAGTTCCCGCAGTAAAGACCGCAGTACGCAATATTATCCTTATCTTCCATGTGTTCCCACCTTTTCCGGATTAAGATATGCCAGTATATATCGTATTTGGAAGCGCGGACGGCGGAGACCGGAACGATCCGTAAAACGGTGACCGTCACGGATATTTTAATTCATAATAAGAAGATCGTGGAGCCGCTGACGGGAATTGAACCCGCGACCTACGCCTTACCAAGGCGTCGCTATACCCCTTAGCCACAGCGGCGTGTATGCCGTCTAATAAAACGCTCATTGATATAGTTTCTGATTCGCGAAGCGACCGGGGTCCGATCCTCCCGTATCATAAGATCGGGATGCTTCGGCGATGAACGGGGTGCCGCGTTCGGACCGTCTTACAAGAAACTTTATTTTTGCTTCCGCACTAACCTACGAACGATGAAGAAGGAAATGAGTTCGTTCGACGTACGCGCCATCGTCAACGAAATGGCGATACTCGAGAACGCGCATATGGACAAGATATTCCATTGGGGCGCCGGTAACGTGCTTTTCAGAGTGAACGTTCAGGGGCAGGGGAAAAAAGAACTGTTCTTCAGCGACAAGAAATGGCTCCATATGCCTTCGGTAAAACCGGAAACTCCGGATGCGCCCACATCCTTCGCCTCATTCCTCAGAAAATACGTTGACAACGCACGCATCGGTAAGATAACGCAGGCGGGCTTCGACAGGATCGTCGTCATGGAATTACTGAGGTCCGACGCGGAATATGAACTAATTTTTGAAATGTTCGGCGGCGGCAATGTGCTTCTGGTGCTGGACGGGAAGATACTGAACTGTCTGATACACAAAGTGAGAAGGGACCGGACGGTCAGACCGGGTGAAGAGTATGTGATGCCCGCTTCCCGTTTCGATCCCGTTTCGTCAACATTAGAACATTTCTCTCAGATCGTGACGAGTTCCTCCACGGACCTTGTGAGAACACTGGCAATGGACGCGAACCTCGGAGGGCAGTATGCGGAGGAGATCTGTAAACGTACCGGCATACAGAAAAATTCGAAGACCTCGGAACTCAAAGAGGATGACATCGGACTTCTGTTCTCCGCGATGAGCGACATCGTATCGTCGGCGTTATCGTCATCGAACGCCGTCATGTACAGGAACGGCGACGATATCGTCGATATCACGCCGGCGGAACTGCGGATATATGAGGAATATGAGAAGGAGACGTTCGGAACGATGTCCGAAGCGATCGCGGCGATGATCTCTTCCATGAAAGAGGAGGAGGACGAAGGATACGTTGATCCGGAGACCGAAAAACTTCAGAGACGCGTGGACAGACAGAAAGAGACGATAGAGGAATACAGAATGGAATCGGCCGATCTTAAGATGCGCGCCGATTCCCTTTACACCAATTATCAGAAGGTGAACGAACTGCTGGAAGTGCTTTCCGTGCAGTCAAGAAAACTTACCTGGGATAAGCTTAAGGAGGGGGCGATGAAGATATCGTACGTTCGATCGATCGATCCCTCAAAGAACAATGTAACCGCGGACCTCGACGGTCTGAACGTCGTATTGGATTATATTAAAAGTATCGACGCGAACGCATCCGATATATATCAGAGAAGTAAAGATATGAACGAGAAGGCGGCGAGAGCGGAGACGGCGCTGAAAGAGAGCGAGGAGATACTGGCGAAGAGGCAGAAGGGGTTCGAGAAGGCCAAAGCTCTTGCTAAGACCAAAGCGCAGCCGACGAAACAGTTCTGGTTCGAGAGATACAAATGGTTCCTCACCTCCGGCCGCTTACTGGTACTGGCAGGAAGGGATGCGCACACTAACGATCAGGTTGTAAAGAAACATATGAAGGAACAGGATGTTTACGTTCACGCGGATATCCACGGCGCTCCCTCCGTAATAATAAAGAACGGAACGGCGGCGAAAGAAAACGATCTTCGCGAGGCGTGCATATTCGCACTTACACAATCTAAAGCGTGGTCGTCAAGCGTTCCGGAAGGCAGCGCGTTCTGGGTGTATCCGGACCAGGTGAGCAAAACGCCGCAGGCGGGAGAGTTCGTCCCCAGGGGGGCGTTCATCATACGCGGGAAAAGGAATTACGAATACCATCTGCCGATACGGCTGGCGATCGGCGAGATCGTTTACGAAAATACGAGGAAAGTGATGTGCGGTCCCGCCGAGGTCGTCGAAAATATGACGCGGAAATATGTGATCATAACGCCGACCAAGAAAAAGGACGGAAAGAGGAACGCCGAACTCGCAAAACTCTTCAACGTTCCGGAGGAGGAGATTGCGAGGATCATCCCTCCCGGGGACCTTGATATCGAGAGTAAGATATGGCCGGAAGAGTGAGACCGGACAGAATGTTCTCTCCTGCGGACCTTTTATTGCGGCGGATCCGCCGCGACCGAGTTCGGATGTACACGGATCGGCATATGTTCACTCCCTCCAGTCCTCTGTATGCAGATCCGCGATGCGGCTGAATTCCTTTGTGTTGCTGGTCACCAATATGCCTCCTCTGGAGATAACGGTGGCCGCGATCATCAGATCGTTCGTACCGATCCGTTTGCCTTTGTTCTCCGGATCCGCCCATATCCTGCCGTATATCTCGGAAGCTTTTGCATCGAACGGTATTATCTCTATCATTTCGAAATATCTGTTCAGCGGCCTCATTTTTATTTTTGCATCCTGTCCTCTGTTCGCCCCTGCGATAAGTTCCGCCATGACCATCGCCGGGATCTTTACATCTTTGGGCAGAACGGAGTCAAATCTTTCCATGATCTTTTGATCGTTCTTTCTGAGCATGTCTATTATGACGTTCGAGTCGAGGTAGTACGTCATAGGATCTCATCCTCGTCGGGGATCCACGGCAGGTCTTCCGGCAATTCTATGGGGTGATCTTTCAACGAACCGAAAAGATCGAAGAAATCATCCGGCCAACCGTCATCAAATTTCTCTTTCAGCATATCATTCACATAACCGGACATTGACTTTCCTTCCTCCTTCGCTTTGGACCTCAATTCCATATAGATCGGACGGTCGATATAGAGGGACAGCTGCGGCGGCATTTTATCACCGTTCGCAAGTATACTTGAACGTATACTTATACATTGTCTGATAACGGCGGTGTGTCTTTGAGAGAAAGAAAATTGGTACTGCTCAGAACAGATTGGTGCCCGCGCCGAGATTTGAACTCGGGTCAAGAGATCCGCAATCTATCAGGATATCCAAACTACCCCACGCGGGCATT
>WRKA01000166.1 GCA_009778265.1 Methanomassiliicoccaceae archaeon
CGGAACAGGTTGGCGATGAGTTCCGTGCTTCCCATGAAGTCCAAGATCTTTTCATTTTTCTTCAATCCCTTTCTTCTGTGGATGTCGGCGATCGTCAACCCTCCGTAGAGCCCGGTGTATCCGGCGTTCTGGAATATCATGAATTCCTCGTCCGTGATAACGCCGGCGTTACGCGCCGCTTCAGCGAGAAGCAGGTCCCACTGCTTGATGTTGCCCCGCACCACCAGACGTTTATTGTTCTCATCGAGCTGATTGAAAGTGTCCGCCAGTTCCTGTCTGTGGGTCTGTATGGCGAAATATGTCTGACCGAGCGCGATGACCTCCTTACGCGGGTCGCCGTTCTGTACTATGAGATAGCACGCGTAGCGCGACAGTCTGTAATCCTGCACTTCTCTTTTGCCGCCTTTGGCGTGTTCTATCAATTTACCGGCGTCAGTAAATTGATCCTTCACATCGAATCCGCTATTCTTGCATGCGATCATCGCTCTTTCTATCACTCGCTCAAAATTCTGCCATTTCGAGTACTCCAGTACTGGGGCGAGATCTCTCGCGAACCAATATTCGTTCCCATGCTCGTCGGTCTGTTTGATCGCCTCGAACGATCCGTATTCTTCTGCATCCAATCTTGTCATTGTTTTTCTCTCCTGTATCAAACTCAAAGACTCAGGGATCCGTATGTATCATTCCATCGATGTCCGAACGCAGGAGAGGCGTATGGTATATCCTCTCAGGCAGGCGTTCCTTCGATCTTCAAGATCATGCCCCCATCCTTGAATTTTCGATCACTTCGGTCCGTCGCGACCCAAAAATGCAGTTGCCCTGTTTATTATTCTGTGTGTGGGGGCATTAGTATATTATTCAGGTGTTTTTGTAGGATCGCGTTACTGGAGCGAACTGAGTGTTACTCATATATATTTAATATATTTATTACCTTTTTGTAAATATTCGGAGATAATCTCAGATATCCCCTTCTTTTTCGATCAAGTTCTCGGTATAGAACGTATCGAGCACGATCCTTCCGGTCTCCGTGACAAAATATTTTTTTGTTCTCCGGTCCTTTTCGATCCATCCGTTCTCTTTCCACTTATCTATGAAATCCCTCTGGTAGCAGACGGCGTCATAACGTCTTCTCTCGAGATCGTCCTCTTCCGGTCTTTCTTTACGGAACCAGATCCGATACTCTTTCAACGCGTCGATGACAATGGTTCCGCTCGTTCTCCCTTCTTTGCTCTTTTTCTCCATTATCCTCAGACCGGTCACGAGATGTTCGTCAGGCACGTCTATCCTGTAATGCGGCAGCGCCTTAGGATCTCTTGTGACCGACGTCAGACCGACGGGAACGCCGTCGCTGTAGTATATCCTTCTCAATTCGTCGTCGGGGATGCTGTATTCTTTCGTACTGACGGAGAACGGTATCGTGCCGGGGGTCATCATCGATGCTATGACCGCGGCCGCGGTATATTCCGAGGTCCCGGCGGATATGTTCACGAAGACGTCGGCATTTTTTTCCTCTCTTAAAATGTTGAGGACCGTTCTCAGCATCGTTGTGAAATCGTATACAGTTTCCACATGTTCGATGATCTCCGTCTTCGGCAGGTCCTTCCTGATCATCCTGCACACCTGCTCGTAGAATTCCGTATATATACGATTCCTTTCGTCGGAAGGGTCGGCGTAATGAATGAGATGTACTTTTGTTGCAGCATAATATGATGCCGGATCCGTTATCTTCGACGTTTCAAATGTTACGCAGGATATCACAACTCTTTCTTTCCGTCCGGATGACATATTCTTATCATAAAATATGTCACATATATTAATTATTGCATATATTACAGTTATTACGTAAAACAACATATATATACCGGATGAAATATCGGCCTGTTGCGCTCTGAAAGCGCACAGGACAGAACGATCAACGGAAGGAGGAAAGAACAATGTCGGGTTTATTGTACACCGAAGAAATGACACCGCAGAGCAAGCTGCGTCATCAGTTCATCCTCCTCGATCGTTCGCCGATTTTTGCCTGAATGCGGAAACCGGAAAGGACCGCACAAAGGGGAGGATGTTATGAACACAGAGAGGAGCTTGGCTCATATCGAGATAATTACGGAGATAAGACCTATACCGGAAAAGGACAGGATAGTCCTGGCTAAGGTGCTGGGATGGAACGTGGTGATCGGAAAGGATGAATTCAAGGTGGGCGACAAGGTCGTCTACGTGGAAGCGGACAGCAGGCTGAACACAAAACTGGAGATGTTCTCGTTGTTGGAAAAGGATGCGGACAGATTCGGTTTCGTCCACATCAAAACGAGAAAGTTCGGTGATTCGTATTCGCAGGGAATATGCTTCAGAGTTCCGGAACAGTACGTCAAACTCAGAGCGGGTTCGGATCTGACCAAGCTGATGAACAAGAACAGAGAAGGAAAAGAACTTGCAATAGTGCACAACGAGGAGTATAAGGAACTGAAGGAGGAGTGGAGCGACCCGAAGCCGAAGGCCCCGAAGATAGGTTTCCTGAGAAGGATATACTACCGCCTTTTCCCGAGGAAGAGGCGGAACAGCGGATACGGCCGCGTACCCGATCCGTATACCATAGGGGTACGGAAGACGGACGAGGAACGGATACAGAACATGGTCGATCTGTTCGCCAGGCTGAGAGAGAAGGGAACGGTACTCATCGCCACGGAGAAGATAGACGGTCAGTCCTTCACCTCCCATATCGACGAGAAGGGAAAGATCTACGTCGCGAGCCGGAACGTTCCGATGTACTTCCTTCACGGGAAGAAGGTGAAGCGCTCAGGAACGTACGACGGAAGCAACTGGAGAAGCGTCTACGAACAGTACGGACTTCAGGACGTGCTCAGGAAGATGCACGCCGGCAACGGATCGTCCGTAACGATTCAGGGAGAGGTGATCGGTACCGGCATACAGGGGAACCATTACAAACTGATGAACGAAGAGAAGTCCCTGAAGGTGTTCAACATCGTCATCGACGGTAAGAGATTACCGTTCGACGAGATGGCCGCGATATGCGCAAAGTACGAACTGGAGACAGTACCTCCTTTGGGAAAAGTGACCCTGACCGCCGACATGACGATAGAGAACTTCATCGAACTGAGCGACGGTATGTCCGTGGTGAACAAGAACGTGATCCGGGAAGGTATAGTGTACAGGACGGAGGACTACGCACTGTCGTTCAAGGCGGTAAGCAACAGATTCCTGATGAAGAGAGGGGAATGAATGAGAATAGACGAAGCTGTGGAGATGGTGAGGGAACAGACGGGAAAAGCGGTGGCCGTCTGTTCCCTCACCGGGTCGAGGAATCAGAACCTGAACAGCGAAAGCTCCGATCACGACATGATAGCGTTCGTCGTTCCGACGCTGGACGACATGTACGGGAGAAGCGAATACTTCAAGGAGATCAAAGGGAAAGGATTCGAGATCAACGTTCACGATCTCCGTAAACTTCCGGACCTCCTATGGAGATCCAACCCTTCGGCGTTGGAACTGCTGTTCTCCGAAGAGAGACACATGAGCGGCGGGCTGGATACGCTGCTTTACGGTAACAGAGAAAGGATCGCGGGAATGAATCTTCCGTACCTTTACAACTCTTCCGTAGGGACATGCCGTCACAAGATGAAAAGCCTGGAAAAGGGGACGATCAGCACACAGCACCTTGTGCAAATGTACGGATACGATACCAAACAGGGGATGCATGCGCTGAGAATGTTACATCTTCTGGAATGGTACGCCGACGACGGAAGGTTCGAGACCGCGATAAGATTCGACGGTACGGACAAAGGCAAAGAAAGAAGAGAATTCCTGCTGAGCGTGCGTAACGGGAAGTTCACGCTGAACGAGATGAAGGACGCCATAGAGAATAAGATAAAGGACGTAGAAGAACGGTACAAAGAAAGATACATGAACGCGGAACCGGACAGAGAGATGATCGAAACGATCAGAACGAAAGTGAAGGAGTTCGTACTCCGCGGATACGGGAGGGAGTGAAATGCGGGAGGACAGAGGCTGGAGAAGATACAGGAACGGAAACGTCATCGTAACGATCAACATCAACGACGGTACGAAGATCAGAAGGACGGAGGACGACGAATTCGACGCCGTATTTCCGGAATCCGTGGACATGAAGATCACGAACCGCTGTAAGATCGGATGTAAGATGTGTCATGAGGAAAGCAGCGAGAACGGAGCGCACGCGGATCTATCAAGGCCCGATGAAACATTCCTCGGGACGCTCAGGCCTTACACCGAGATAGCCATCGGCGGAGGTTCCGTGACGTCGCACCCGCAGATAGAGGAATTCCTGAGGTATCTGAAGAAAAGGAAGGTCCTTGCGAACATCACCGTTCATGAGAGGGAACTGAAGGAGAACGAGGACACGATACAGGGATGGATCGATACGGGCCTGGTGAAAGGAGTGGGAATATCGGTGCATTCTCATCTCAACGACCTCGTCTGCGATTTCGCAATGCGCAATGTGAATGCGGTATTGCACGTGATAGCCGGACTTACACCGCTGAACACAATGCTGTTCTTCGGCAACAAGCGTCTCAAGCTTTTGATCCTGGGATACAAGAACTGGGGAAGAGGTTCCGAGTATTACGAAGAACACCGGAAAGAGGTGGAGGACGGTATAAGGGCGATCGATGAGAACATAGAGAAGATATTCAGGACGTTCCAGGTGGTCTCCTTCGACAATCTGGCACTGATGCAGCTGAATGTAAAAGAACACGTCACAGAAGACGAATGGAACACCTGTTATCAGGGACACGACGCAACGCACACTATGTACGTAGATCTCGTGAAACAAGAGTATGCGGCAACGAGCACCTCAGGAACGAGGTACAAGATATCGGGAACGATAGACGAGATGTTCGCATCCGTCAAGGGAACGATGGACCACATGATATGAGCACGAAAGAAAAGTAAAGAAAAACAAAAAGACAAAAGAGAAAAAAAAGAATAATTTCAGAAAACACAGAGGCGAAAGAATGACGGCAACGATAAGAGCAGCGGTGTTCGAGACCAACAGCAGTTCCATGCACGCACTTACATTTCCGCTGATAAGGGAAGAGAATGAGGTGAACCTGAAGAAACTGAGGTTCAGGATAAAGCTGACGTACGACAGCACTTCGGATTTCGATCACATGGGAGGAGGCGATCTGTATTCCGTGAGGGACAAGATCACCTACGTCTGGTGCGCGATATGCCAGCACATGACCCGGGGGAACGAATGGGCGTACGATGCGGAGAAAAGGATCAGAAAATGGCTTCCCAACTGCACTTTCGTCCTTCCGAAGGACAAAGGCGGGGAATTGGAATTCTACATCAACCACCAGAGTTCGGACGTTATGTTCGTCAGAGAGATGATGAAGAGCAGGAAACTCTTCGACGAATCGATCCTCTACGGAACGATACGGCTTTGGTCCGACTGCTGCGAGGTCGATAATTCGCAATACAGCAGGGTGATGATGGGGTGGGGCGATGAAGACGACGATTAGATACGGTATGTTCGAGACCAACAGTTCATCGGAGCACGTATTCATACTCATAAGTAAAGAGACCTTCGAAGCATGGAAGCGCGGTGAAAAAAAATTGTATGACAATTGGGGAGAGAACCTCATGCACTGTGATAACGGAGCATTCATCGAAAGCGTGAAGAACGAATTGCACGAATGCGAAGAAGGAAAAGTATACAGAGAGAAGGACTTCGCAGACGCGAAGGATCGCAAGCGTTATTCAAACGAATGGAGCAACGGCACATACGAGGACGTAATGGACTTCCTCGAAAGCGGCGGAGGTAGCAGTGTCCGTAAAAGCGCAGCGAATAAAGAATATGTCAATCCGGAAGAGTGGGAAATGACCGATGACGACGACTTTGTGGTCCAATACGGATACACGGAAATAAAAGATGACGGAAAGAACGTCATGATCCACAGCCGGGGACGCTGAGACGATAGATAAACAACGGGTGAATGAGATGAAAATGACGATAAGAGATTCAGTATTCGAAACGAACAGCTCTTCGGAGCACGCTTTCATGTACATGAGCAAAGAAACGTTCGAGAAATGGAGGCGCGGAGAGGTCAGAATGAAAGGGAACGGTTATCCCGTATGCGATCTCACAGATGACGACTTCATAGCCACAAATAATAAACCGGATACGGTCTGCGACCCTCTGACGAACGAACATTCCGAAAAGGAGGGGCCGATCGATAATATGGACATGACGGACAGTCCTGTGATAAATGCAGATCTATCATATGTGTTACGCAAATATTTCGTCGGCAAAGAGCACAACAAAATAAATTTCGACAAATGGGACGGGTCATACGTTTCCATGCTGCTGATATTTCTGAGGCACCACGGTGAATGTGTTTCAAGAGAGCAGGCGAATAAGAGATATGTGGATCCGGAGGAATGGGGGCCGACATATGAAGAGGTACTCGAAGTATTCCGCAATGCCTTAAATGAGATCGAAGAATGGAAAGAGATCGGCAATAAAAAATATTCAGAGTTCCGTAAGATCATAAACGACATCAGAAATAAAGAGGAGATAACCGCAGAAGATGTTCAGGCACTATGGAGCATTATGTTCGATATGAGGAAACATAAGATAAAAGATGAAAAATTTAGGGCATTCGCAGATGCATTCTCCAATCTGGAAAACCACGACATCGTATATCAGAACGCACACATTGATCTAACAGACAAAGGGGAGAAGGTCAGGATACACATCTGGGGAAGAGATGACGGATACTGATCCGTCAGATGACAGCAATGATGAGGAGGAATAAAAATGGGCCATTATGCAGATACAAAGATCATAGACGTAAGCAAGGACACGTTCGAAGCATGGAAAAAAGGAAAAAAAAGGATCAAGGAATTCAGGTCTTGCGGCGATGAGACGTATTCGGAAAAAGACTTTATTGACGACGAAAAGGACTGCGAGGATATAGTGAAGGCTCCGAGGTCTGTCGAATGTCCTGATTCGGAATGTGTGCGCAAACGCCTGGATGCGGTGAACTTCTCAGAGATCAGAAGGGACCTGTTATATGTCATCAATAAGTACGAACTCGCAGAGAAATGGCGGGATGTCAAAGTAGATCGTGACGGTTCATACGTGTTCTTTCTGCTACACAACATGCGGTTATCCGAATACGGCATTCCGCGAAAATATGTAAGAGAGGAATACGTGGACCCGGAAGAATGGGAATTCATGAAGGATGCCGACGAATACGCCATCGTGAGACAGAATCCGTATATGAGGGTCGAAGACGACGGTGAGAACATCAAAATAACGATGTGGGGGGATTGAGAAATGAAAATGACGATCAGATACGGCATGTTCGAAACGAACAGCTCTTCGGAGCACACATTCATACTCATAAGCAAAGAGACATTCGAAGCATGGAAGCTAGGAAAGATACGCATAGACCGGAACAAGGGAGACAGCATCGGGTGCGTAAGGAACGGTGAGTTCATTGAAAGTGTGAGAGAAGAATTGCACGGGTGCGAGGACGGACGGGTCTACGAGGATGCGGATTTCAAAAAGGGCGGATGGCACGGACTCATCAGCAAACGGATGAGCGGCACATACGAAAATATGATGCGGTACTTTGAAAGTTCCCACGGAAGCTGGGTCCTCAAGAGCGAAGCGAAAAAGGAATATGTGGATCCGGAAGACTGGGAGGAGACCTGTGACGGCGACGTCGTGGAGCAGTGCGCATATGTGGAGATCGAAGACGACGGAAAAAATGTGAAGATACACGCATGGGGGCGCTGATAGAATGACTCATTCCTATGATGTCCTTCTCGGCCGCGTGTTGATGCTCTTTTTGAAAACGACGAATCTCCACCAGAGGAACTCTAAAACAAGGTTCTGTACCATCACGACGATAAGCACAAGATATTCGTTCCATCCGCTTCCGATCCCGAATAATGAACCATCGGTAAGACGATCCGTGAGCCAGATCGAATACGGCGCGAAAGCGCAATAAAATAAAAGAACGAGCGACATGGCGACAGGGATGTTATTCACTGAACGGAACGTATAACGGCGGTTGATCGTGAAGTTGTAAACAACGGAAAGGACCAATGCGATGGTGTATGATAACCAATAATTCAGATGCGTCCCTTCGTTCAGCAATGTGAACGAGATCAGTTCGATGATGCCGGCGCCGATCGAAAAGGCGGTGAACTTGACGAACATCACTCCCATTTCTCTTATCGGCGTCCTTTCTGTTGTGTGTGTCATGATAATTCTGTTCGTATCATCGATGTAAGGATCATCGTTCCTTTTCTCTGCGGCCGTATACGCAGATGGTCAAAGCACAGATAATAACGAATATCATCAGGAAGACCACCGGGGTCATAAGGTCGTTCATCTGTTTATCGGTTACCCCGTTCAAGGTGACGCCGTCGACGATCACCTCCGGCGAGGATGATATAGCGTCGAGTGCACTGAAAACAAATGCCGCGGTGATAACGGTCACAATTACGATGACCGATCCTAATATCATCAGAAATTTGTTCCCATTCATCAAACCAGCTCATTCGGAACGGGTGCGGAACACCCGGCCAGTTTATCTCCGACGTCTCTTATAATCTTGCCGTACGGCGGACCACGTACCGGACATAATGTTAAAGAGCGAAATAAAGAATAATAAATGAAGAAAGAAGGCACGTTACCGTGCCCGAGTTCGTTCATCCGGGGGTTATTCTTTCTTTCCGAAAATAAGAAGCAGAAGACCGATCGCCGAGCCGGCGGCTATGAGCAGAGGCTCCAGAACGTAACCGAGGGTGGCGACCACATCCCCGCTCTTCAGCGCATCTATGACATACTCCCACATTCCCTCGGCTGTGTCAACACCGGAGAATGCAAAGACGACGATGAGTCCCAGGACCGAGAGTATCAGTGTGACCAGATACGCAATGATGCCCAGTCCGCGTCCTTTTCCCGCGAACAGACGGAATCCCACGAAGAAACCGAGAAGTCCCAGCACGGGGAACAGCCAGTACAGTATCTGAACATCGACGTCATATCCGAAATAGAGGTACATGATCGCACCGGCGACGGTGATCGACTCATAACCCGTTTCTATCCCGAGTATCGGCAATAATGCCGCGATTATGAACCATCCGCCTATTATCACAAGAATAAAAGCGGAAAGTATGATCGAAAATGATCTTCCAGCCATGTATCTTCGAACCGTTCACCCGTATTTAAATGAATGTTAAATATAGGTCTTCGCACCCGAGGACAATTTTCCCGCATTCCGGATACGGGACCGTCGACCTTAGGTTCGGCCTGCAATCGAAAGTTTTACGTTGTTCGGCGGCTTTAATCGATCATATGTCGGCGGGCGATGATCCATGGAAATAAGCGATACACCGCTTCGCTTCGATACCAGAGAACAGTGGCGGGAATGGCTGCAGGAGAACTTTGACAAAGCGAAGGGCATATGGTTCGTTTTTCCTTTGAGATCCTCCGGAGAAAAAGCGATATCGTATAACGATGCGGTGGAGGAAGCATTGTGTTTCGGATGGATCGACAGTACGATCAGATCGCTCGATAAAGATCATAAGATCCAGAGGTTCACTCCGCGCAATCCGAAAAGCAGTTATTCGCAACCCAATAAAGAACGGCTCAGACGGCTCGCCGATATGGGGCTGATAAATGAGACGTTCACGGAACAGTTATCTCAGGTGTTAAGTGAGGAATTCGTCTATCCTTCGGATATAATTGAAGCAATAAGAGAGGACGAGGTTGTTTGGGAGCACTTTCAGAAGTTCTCGGATCCGTATAAAAGAATAAGGGTCGCTTACATCGACGCCGCACGCAAAAGACCCGACGAGTTCGGAAAACGGCTGAACCACCTCATCGAAAGAACAAGAAAAGGGAAAATGATCGCCGGTTACGGCGGTATCGGTAAGTATTACTGAACACCGTATTCAACAAAAGGCGCTACGGGTCCGTCATATTCACCGGAAACACAAGGATAATATATGCAAGGACGGAACAAAAGTTCTCCGGAACAAGCGCTGTATTAAAGGTACCTCATAAATATCAAAAACATATACGCCACGGCAAAGACAATTCGATCTGCGGAAAAATAAGGGTAGTTATCATGATAAATATTGCGATAATCGGGTTCGGCGTCGTCGGTTCCGCATCATACGACCTCACGATCCGAAATGCGGGACTGATCGAGAAAAAGGTCGGCGATACCGTCAAAGTGAAAAAGATCGTGGACATACGCGACTTTGACGATCACCCCGCAAGGGAACTGTTAACCAAGAACTTCGATGATGTGGTCAAAGACCCTGAGATCTCGATAGCCATCGAATCGATCGGCGGCCTGCGTCCGGCCTTCGATTTCACTAAAGCGTTACTGATGAGCGGCAAAAGCGTCGTTACGAGTAATAAAGAACTGGTGGCGACGCATGGTCTGGAACTTTTGGAGATCGCAGAACGGAACAATGTCAGTTACCTTTTCGAAGCAAGCGTCGGCGGCGGCATCCCGATAATACGTCCCATAAAACAATGCCTGGCGGCGAACGAGTTCGAAGAGGTGTTCGGGATACTGAACGGGACCACGAATTACATTCTTACAAAAATGAGAGAGGAAGGATTGCCCTTCGCCGAAGCTCTTAAAGATGCACAGGAAAAGGGATATGCGGAACTTAATCCTGCCGCGGATATCGATGGCTACGACACTTGCCGGAAATTAAGCATCTTGTCCTGGACCACATTCGGGAAATTCGTCGACGTCGAAAACATAGACAGAAAAGGGATCGGAGATATCACCGCGGAAGACATAGAGAAAGCAAAGGCCGCCGGCCGCGTGATAAAACTGATAGGCCGTGCAAAGCTGACAGACGGAGAGGTCCGTTGCACCGTTGCACCGGAGGTCATACCTCTGGGCGACCCTCTGGCCATGGTTGACGGAGTGTATAACGCGGTCGTGGTCCGCGGTAATTTCATCGGTGATGCGATGTTCTACGGACAGGGTGCCGGAGGAGAGGCGACAGCCAGCGCGGTCATGAGCGATGTTATCGAGATATCCAGGAACATGGTCGCGTCCCGCGGACGTGTGTGAACCTTTTAAACAGTGAGGGATCAAGGATCGGGTGCAAAACCGAATTCAGCGATATTTAGAAATAGATAGATCGTTTCGAAAGTTTGGTGAGATTATGACGATTCCTTTTTCGACAGAGTGGGGCAAACAGATATACGATCGGTTTTTTTCAGACATGAAATACATAGGAATGTCCGATCGCGAAGCGTCTATGATCGTGGTCAGCAGTTTAAACCCGCGCAACTCAATTTGTAAAGATCGCAACATCACGCCTCACGACCTTTTCGATCTTAGACACCGAGCTTATGAGTTGATCAAAATATTACGAGATTATGCGGGTAAACCGCGTAAGGCGGGGGAGCCGATGTTAAGTCCTCCAATAAAAGAACTGCTTCCAGTACGGGGCCCTTCTGAATTTGAACACATCAGAAAAAAGATGCTCGATCGCGGAATGACCGAGCAAGAGGCCGAATTACTTGCTATGAGGATCGTGAGACCAGACAGCCCGAAATCCCAAATAAAGGTTCTCAAGCTGTCAGAACGAGATTATTACGAGATATTAGACTCTGCGATGAAAAAATATTTGGGAGATGATAGGCAATAAACGATGAAGACTGGACTTTGATGCAAAGCCCAGATCCGGCTCAGTATTATATACATGCGGTACCAACCAATTTGTATAAAAAATTCCATAAAGTGATAATAAAAAACATGCTGGCCATTGTGTTTTTTCTGTGATATTTTCGGTCGGGTGAAATTTAAGAACGGACAAAGATTTTAATATGTTCAGTTATTCAACGTGATACTCGGACCCAAGAGGGAATTCAATGGCAGGAAAGAAGTCGAAAGGCACGTCCCGTAAGATCAAGGACA